>NZ_MKTO01000020.1:0-12148 GCF_001897665.1 Legionella sp. 39-23
CACTTGGTACATGGTGTACCACATCATATGCCCCAATTCCATGGAAAGCCCAAGAATCAAAGCAAAATCACCAATGCTCACCAGTCCCTTGCCATATAAGTGAATTAAGGTGATCGAGGCCAAACCCATCATCACTGCAATCATGCCGCCTTGCGCACAGCATAACAAAACAATAAACAGCTCTTTTCTTTGAAAAGCCCGTTGTACCATGCTAAAAAACGTGCTCATACGTTCCACTTCATATATTTTTCGCGAAAAGATACGAATATTGGATTGATTCGCCAGGCTATCTACTAATTGCCCAGAAAGCTGCGATTCAGAACTTGCATGGTCATCCGATAACTGAACCAATCGCGCCGACATCCAAATACTAAATGACGCAAAGGCAATGAACCATAAGAATAAAATATAAAAGAACAGGACATTAACAAAATAGGCTGTAATAAAGGAAACCACTAACAATGAAGCACCACGAAGAAAATCGACAGACACGCGATGCAAAATAATCTCAAGATTATCAGCAAGAGTCGTAATTTGTGTGGCAATTCGCCCAGATAAATTATCCTGAAAAAATTGCGTACTACTTCCCAGCACATACTCAAACAGTTGGCTAATAATTTGGTTTTTAATCACCGCCTCATATTTATAGTTCAAGTACCCGATTGTTCGCCAAGTGATATTGTCAAAAACAATAAAGTTCGCTACTAATAATCCAGCGATCCAATACAAAGAGGGAAAATCAGTATTTGTCTTTGCCGCCAAGGTATTAATGAAAGACTTAATCAATAAACTATTAAAGGGTCCCCAAAATCCAGCCATTAAAGCAAGCAGGATAAATAAAAAAACCATGCGGCGATACGGTTTTAAAAAATGCCACATAAAAGAACCTATGTGATTAGGTAAACGATTAGTCATGATGAGCACCCTCTAATTGTTCCCCATTGAAATGATGTATCTTCCCTTGATAAACCTGATACCTGGTTTCAATGTGAATGGATTCTAAAAAGTCATGGTCGTGAGAAATAACTAACATTGCTCCTGGAAATTCACGTAATACTTCGATGATATGAGTGCGTGTTTCCAAATCTACATTGTTGGTTACCTCATCTAAAATAAGTAGCTTAGGCGGTTTGGCAGCAATTAAGGCTAAAGAAAGCCTTGCCTTTTCACCACCAGAAAGATATTTGACCTTTATTTCTACCTCTTCATTTTTGCGAAATAAAAAGTCATTTAAATGGACACGAAGTTCAGCATGAGAAGCATGGGGCATCTGACTTTTCATCAAATTCAGAACTGTTTCGTCACAATCCAGATGTTGATAATGCTGATCGAGATACCCAATTGTATTGCGCTCTGGAAGAGTCCACTCACCTGTTTTCTTAATGTGACTATCCTCCAAGATCGCTTTGACAAAGGTGGACTTCCCTGACGCGTTGTCCCCATACAATGCTACCCGTTCGCAGCCATTTAAGTGAAAATGAATCCCTTCAAGAATCACATCGAAAGCCTCGTAGGCAATAGAAGCGTCTTGAATCCTGATTAAGGGCTTTTGGTGATCAAGACCGTTTAATTTAAATTTGGGCTTAATCGTTTGAGGAAGGGTTAGAGAAGAAAGCTCTTCAAGCAAGTGTTGTTTTTTATGATTAATTTGACTTAATCGTTTATCTCCTGTTGTCATTGCATTGGCGAGCTTTGTATGAGATCGAATCGTTGGCCATTTGCGTTGGGCTATCTTTTTTTCACCTGAAACACGAGAATGCTTATTCCGTTCTTGTGTCTTCATTAAAGCAAGATGTGATTCTTTCTTCTCTCGTGAAATCCGTGATAATTCCTGCTCAATCGATGCTTTCTTGTCTTCAAGCATTTGCTGATAATCAAAATAAGCCCCTCTAAATACAGTGATCTTACCTAAATCAATATGCCATAGAGTATCTGTGACGGTATTGATAAGCTCCGTATCATGAGAAGCAATGACCAACGTCCCCGGGTAATGCAGGAGCTTGCGCATTAAAGAACGACGATTGCGTCTGTCCAGATGATTTGTGGGTTCATCTAATAACAAAACATTCGGATCTACAGACAATATTTTGGTTAACGCCTGGTTTAATCGTTGACCACCACTTAACTCAGGACATTCTTCAATCACTTGGGGTAAATAACCAAAACGAACATCCTGAGGCATTTGAATTTCGCCAGCAGAGGCTGAACAAAAACCAGCAAGCATCTTAAGTAAGGTGGATTTTCCCGATCCATTTCGGCCAATCAATGCAATACGCTCACCAAAATGGATTTCACCACTGAAGTCTTGAAAACAGATTTTATGCGGATAGGTAAGACCTAGGTCTTTAAGTTGGATCGGTTTATGGTGCATGATTTACTCTTAAGCATGTCTTTTAGGACAATAAAAATAGAAAATCAACAATGATTTCCTCTATTCGCCCTATTAGATGGGCGTACTTAAGATGTAATTTTCATGGCGTTACAAACCTAATTTAAATGGACTTTTATATCATCTCAAATTTTAATGCAAAATAGTTGCTCATGTCAATACATTTTTTGACTCTTTGTCGCGGATTAATAAATTGTCCGCAACATACATTTTTTGACTCTTTTTTGACTCTTTTTTGACTCTCGGACATAACTGCATGCCGAGTGGCTGCTAATTTAGATATCCTGTTAAATTTAAATTTCTGGCTGTAGGAAAAAGGTTACACGCTATACTGTTGAACGGTACAGGGGAATACTTACCTATTCCAATTAGATTAAAGAGCTAAAATAATTTTACTGCAACAATATCTTAATGTTTTTGTATCTCTTTAAGCTGTTCCAGTGATAATCCAGTTACATTATGGTCCCTTTTACTGATGTTTAGGTGGTCCCATTAACTGCTAATGGGATGGTCCCTTTATGTGATGACCAAGTGGTCCCTTTAGAGTGCTGAATGACAGCTTTACTATTTATCAGGAAAATGAAGAGATCGAACATTCATTTTTAGGATAATACCTTACCTGACACAAGTGCGACTGCTTCTAAAGGTATGATTTTCGACTCATCATCAGCACACTTTATCTCGCTAATTTTTGCGACTATTTTCCCTGATTTATAATCAGTTTTTAAAATGGAATCAGCGATTGCGGTGCACGAAATGGAGTTGATATTTATTTTAAACTGTAATTGATTAGGATTATTGGAATCATGAAAGGGAGCGATGACAAATGCACTAAAAATTTTGCCCATAGGTATGGATTTTGATTCCTTAATCTTCGGTGTTGTAAAATTAAAATTTTTTGTGACTATAACTTCCCCCATCTTGCTTGCTGGCACATAAATTTTTTTTGATTCTGAGGTAATTTCTTTTTTATGTTCAGACAGTAATTTGAGAGACTCATTCTTATTAATAAAAGCGACAGGGATAAGCCAATCCATAATAGCAATTACCGCCTTATCCAAAAAAGTTGGCTCAACACCTCGATTTTTCGCAGCAAGTTCGGATAACTCTTTTATAGTAATATAAGTTTGTTTTTCTTTCTGATCTAGTTTTGATTGCACTGAATAAGAGTGAGAAATAAATATGCTAATAATAGCTATGGGTACTATGTATTTATACATATTTTTAATACTCTTTTTCACTCGAATATCCTTTTTTAAATTGATTATGCTAAAGTTAATTTTTTCTCTTTTCTGTGTTGCTTCCACTCTTTGTCTTTAGAGAAAATCATCATAGATGATTCTTCAAAAAAATGGCTAATGTCATCAATGCCAGCCCATAAGCAGTATTCTTTTATTTCTGAGTAAATATCTTTACTGATTTCGATCTTAATTTTTTCAGTTTCAGGTGCTTTTCTTGCACTGATTAAAGCCATAATAAATCCTCAATTTAATATCAAAATTAGTGTTGTTAATAGCGATTGTTAAATGGATCATAACTGCTGCTATTGTACGTTGAATAATGATGATAATCATTATTCCAATAATTGTCTCTATCGGATGCACTTGAACCAAAAGAATTTCCCATGCTGTCTAAAGCGCCAATCATTGGTAATCCTGTAGCAGGATTAATTTCTGTATTATTTGATTTTGAATAAGAACAAAAAGAATGCTGTTTAGCATACTTTGCTTTTTCATTTTCAGTCCATTCGCTATATGGTCGAAAATGAATGATTTTAGCAATTTTTTTCAGAATTGTTTTTAATATGCCCATGATATAAATATCCCTGTTCAGTGACACGATTATAGATAAGAGAATCCAATGAATCACAAGTACGCAATTATTATGCGCTTTCCAATATATTAATTTAAATAAACTATACTAAAATGGCCAGTAAAACACACACAAAAAAAGCAAAACTAAATAAAAAAGAACACACCCCTCGCAATGTACATTGCCTAAAACATTTGTTTATTATTCAATAACATACGTGAAGATTGGCATTTTTAATTCTGGCCGCGCCTTTTTTCACATAGGTGTTTATCCACTCTTTAATAATAATCAATAAGTTATAAAATATCAACACCTAATCCACACCTATTTAATGAATAAAAAACGTTGACATTAAACCAAAGCACACCTATTCAACACCCATTGTTAAATGATACAATTATTCTAAACCAGGTAAATACAATGCACAGAACCTGCATTATAAATTTAAAAGAGGATTTTATGCCTAAGGCTTATTGTTATCTAAATCAAAGAATCATTGATCAACTCGAAACAATTAAAAAAGATGAGGGACACGATTCATCATCCCAAACCATGAAAGAAATGATCGAATTAGGAATTAAGGTATACCTACACAATAAAGATAATCCAGTAATCAGCGAAGACGAAAAAAGACGCTTAGAAAAAGAGGAGGAATTGAATCGTCAACACACAACTCATCTTTTAAGATTACTGGGAATAAGTGCTGATATTTTTCGCTGTGTTTATGATAAAAATAAACTTTCAGGTGAATCAAATAATGCCGAAGAACATATCGCAGAACTTAAGAAGAAAGTAGATAATTTCATTGAAGGATATATCAATAATTAAGTTAGTATTAATGGCATTTACCAATTCAATTTAAAAGTAATATGGCTTATTTTAAGCTTCAAATTTTACTCTGAATAAGACATTAATTGTTTCATCTGGAAATATGTTGTCAATCCAATTAAAGCAAATGCTACTAATGAAATAGCCAAACTACCATAATAAAATAGTTCATTCCCTTTAGGAAAATGAACTATTCGATCAATGTATATGATAAATATAAAATACAATAACCAGATTAAAAATAAACCTAAAGTCAATCCAATTTTTACATTAAAATAATAGCAATGAATACGACTTAATATTGCTAAAACCATAAAAATTGGGAACGATATAAAGTAAAAAATCATTTGCATTCCAGATGGCTCATAAGCAACCTGAAGCAGGTTATTAACTTTGGTTGAGCACGCTATTAAAACATAGAGATAAATGAGGTAGACCGATGATCCATTTATCAATAAAAGAGAAATTACTCCAAACATTTTTTTCATATAAAATTCCTAGATGCACTGCGCGTTTCAAGCAATTAATATATTTCCATTTCTTCTCGCTGCAGGGTTTTCAATTTCTCAATTGGATTATTTTTATTTTCAGGAATTTCGAGATTCATTTGTCGAGAAATGCTCTCAAGACACTTCTTAATTTGATCTTGATTCATATCTATTTTATTAGGGCAGCCAATAAATTTATCGACATTCGTTGCTTTATTTAATATATCTACCACTCCTTGAACCCCATTGCTTTTATTCACATCATTAAAGTCTTTTTGATGTAACGGAATGGCGATTTCTACAGTTTTTCCATGCTGTTTTAATCGTTCAATGGTTTGAATGATTACCTTATCTTCTTTAATTGGTTTGCCATCATTATCCATACAAATGACTATTTTATCTGTAAGTAATGCCATATCGATATTTACAAAATTTTCTTTCCCAAGAGTAGCTATAACCCGTTCATTTTGAACTGCATCTCTAACGCTTAATCCGGTTTCTACGCCTTCTGTAATATAGGTGACACTTTCATGTCCTTTACCCTCGCTTAATACAACGCCAACGCCTGCTTTTGAGCCATAAGATTTTTTGGGGTTTATCTTCATTATTGCTTTATTTGCTGTTTCATTATCCAGGTATACCACTTCAACGCAGGCCACCTTATTGTCTTTGTCTCGTGCAATATTTAACAGTGCTGGCCTGTAGCGTACTTCCTCAGTATCTTTGGTATAGACATTAGGATGAAAGCGAATATTTTCCCCAGATACATTATGTATCTTTCTAATTTCTTTTAAATACCTTTCTGCTATAGTACCCGCTATAGGTTTGGATTCTCGCACCAATTGCAAACCATAATCTGATGTTTTTCTTTTCTTATCAGTGTCTTTCTCTTGAAAATTATTGGGTTTTTTGCTTGCTATTTTAATACGTTCCTTTAAATCATCACCTGTTAATTTGGCAGCATATTCAAGGCTTTCTTTAAAATTTAGGTTCAATGTTTTTTGGATCAAATGAAGCATGTTTCCTTTTTCTTTTGTTTCAAAGTTATGCCAAACACCTCTTTTTTCTCCGCTTAAACAGAGGCTTAAGCTGCCGTGAGTACCATATCGATATTCTGTTTTGGAAGAAAGCGCTTGATTAGGCTGCCCTAGCAATGATTCTATTACCAGCTCTGCCTGCTCGGATAAGTGTTGTGACAGCATATTCGCATCATAACGAGGCTCCTGGTTCTTCATTATGGACATGCTTTGCGCTGCTTTGAGTGATGTTGATGGTGCATTGGGTATTGGGGGCTTTGTTTGGGCATTCAGATGGTTAAGTGATTCCAGTGCAGAAGTTTTCTCAGGAGTAACACGAAGTTGTTTTTGCAGCTTTTTATGATCGTCTGTATAAATCATTGCATGCAAGGAGCCTCGCGTTACCATAATATAAAACGACCGCAGGTGATTTACTTGCGCATTTTTAGTCTCAGCAACCCCAATAACAAATGGGGATGAAGCCCCTTGAATTGAATAGCTGGTAGCCGTATAACTATAATCCCAATGGGAGTCGCTCATCAATTTTCTTTGCAGCACGTGTTCCACACCACTACTGTCTTTTACGGTAAATGACTCATTATTTACCTCCGTCACCTGTACCCTTTCATTAGCGAATCGGCCTAAAGTCTTATCGGATTTTTTAAAATGAATTTTTTCACCAACTGAAACCCGTCCTGGTATCGATTGAAACAATTCAATTTTCCAGTCTTTATTTTCTTTTTCAGGGACAAAGAGGCATTTATTTCCTTTCACATCGTTTAATACTACCACTTTCGCTGATTCATCTACCGAAACCACTTTGAAATAGTTCTCCCCTTTCTTTAAAAAATACTCCTCTTGCTTTTTTAAGCAATCCCGATAGGTTTCACAATAATAAAGCTCTGCAGTAGTGTAATTCGTGCTTAACAGCCTTGGAAATTCTTTGTTTTCGGAGCCTAAAGTAGATTCGTTCATAAGGGCATCTCTAATCAAACCATTTGCAACTTCCCGTTTTTTATTTTCATGAATGATAACAATCGTGTTATCACGGCATGATGGTGTACGAGATAAATAATCTCCTACTGCCATTTCGATGGGGGTTTTTTGCTTTAATTCTTCCTGGAATGGATCTATTGATTGCTGTTGCGTGCTTTCCAGTTGCAGGTAGTCTTTGGTCGAATCGCCTGTTTCAATAATTGAAGAGGTAATGTCATGGTAAGGACTATCCTCTTTAGTACGGGTGATTGAGTCTAAGGGTTGATTGGCTAACTGAGCTAAGGCCTGGTCAATATCACCAGCGATTAATGTTTCGATTGCCTTTTTGTATTCGATAACTTGTTGTCTTACCAAATCATCCATACAGGCCACCCTGATGCTTCCCTCCTGAATTAATATCTTACTTGGCTTGCCGCTTTCAATACTTTGATGCTGGCTAATATCGCCAAGCATGGCACAACGAGCGCCAGAATGATGAATTTTTTGCATGAGGTTTGCGCAATCTCGATTAGAGACCATGGATGATTCATCGAGAAGAACAAGTTTTTTTTTGCTTAATGTTGGTTCCTGTTCTTGTTCAATAAGGAAACTCTTTAATGTTTGGGCTTCAATTCCCAGAGCCCTCATTTCTTTTACAGCCTGGTGAGTGGGTGCAACCGCAATCAGTTCAACCTCTTCATGAGTCATAGATTGAGCATGCTTGATGGTATCAATTGCACTCCGAGTCATGGTTGTTTTTCCAGTTCCTGCATACCCCTGAATCATAATAAACTGATCGGATGTAGTCGTGATTAACTCACAGGCTTCTTTTTGGCCTTTAGTAAGGTTTGTCAGTTCTAATTGTTTTCGGGCTTCATCACTGCTCATCAATGGTTTAAGAATATTAATACCCGCTTTAACATTCTTTATAATCGATTCTTCAAATGCCACCGCTTCTTTGGTGGTCAAAAACTCGTTCCCTCCAGATATTAAGTCGCCACTGTTTATGGCATTACCCAGGACGTTATCTATTTCATTAAAACCTGCCTTTCCTATAGCCTGATGAACAGCCACTTCAAGTAAATCTGATCGAGTAAAGGCTGCCTCTCGTTCTGAAAGGTGAGCAATTGCAAAGTGCAGCGCTTTTTCCGCATCACTTTTTTGGGGTTTTTTAGCGGTTAAAAGGGTTAAGGCCTGCTCCAGTGAACTGAGTAGATCACTCGTTGTTCTATGGTCAATAATCTGTGCACCATGATTTGTTTTGGCGGCATCCAAAGTCAGCGATATCGCGGAGGATTTTGTCGCAGTTTTCATTGCAAATCGATTTGCTTTGTCCACATTATCCGTAATAATCATTAGTTTTTCTTTACTGGATTCGCATAAAAGCGACATGGTATTTTGTTTGAGCGCATAGGCTGGCAGTGTCATGATGGTTTGTTTCACGGGTTTAAGATCATCGGAATACATGGTTTTGGCATAGGCATGGCTCAATGGGAAATGTTTTTCGTTACTCGTGATAAGATGAATACTTCTTTTCTCATCTCTTATTTTTATTCCATGGCGGGTAAATGCAGTAACCTCATATTGGTTTCCTATTTTTAATCCTTCAAAGGATAAACTGGCAGTAGCCACTAATTGATCCCCGATTCCTACCGATAAAGGTGTTTGTTCATAAATCTGCATGGAATCTGTAATATTTTTAGCAGCAAGTAGTGATCTTGCCCCATTGGAATTACGAACAATCAATTGATTGTCTTTTTCATTAATACCGAGTACCTTGAATTTTTTTGATTCAGTACGGGTGTTATGGATTAATATCCAATTGGACTGATAACTTTTAGCCAGTTTTTTTTCACTAAGGGTCAAGGGAATACGGGTTAATGTATTTATAGTCTTTTCATCTGATGAAATCTCCCCATGCTCTTTTAACTGAGTACGGATTGCTTCATTGACTTCTTTCGCTTCGAGCTTTGAGACAGTAAATACTTTTGTATTTTGCCTCTGGTTTACTGGCAAGTTACAGTACATTTGCGCTGTTTTTAGAATACGTCCCTCAATGGTTTGTTCTTCTATAAGATTGATGCTGGTGGCAGGCGCTTTCCTGTCATCAACCTCAAATGATTTTATACAGGCTTTATTCAGCAAGTCGGGAATATCGGATTTAAAGCCAGACAGAGATTGTGATTTTTCCAGAAAAATAACCTTGGCACATCGCTTATCGGCAATAGATAATAAAGTATTCATCTCGTCAGGAGCCAGACGCTGTGCTTCATCCACAATCAGTACTTCGCGATCTTTTTTACTATGAAAAAAGGGTAATTTATGTTCTGAACCATGACGATAATTAAAGCCTGCTACTGTTTCACACAAATCCTGTTTCCCAATAGATAAAATCCATTGCCACAGTGTAGGCGCTGATTTGGCCATATCCTTATTGATTGTATTTGCAGAAAAAGCCGAGGGACTAAGGATACGAATTTTTTTGGAATCCTGTGAATAATCAATTAAAGTACTTAAAAGCTCACGCGAGGTAGCACTTTGCTGTTTGATGCGTACAACTCCATCTTTACTAAATAAGGCTTGAGTTACTGCCTTTTGAATGGACTCATTATCAGTGAGTTTGCATACTTTATCCGTATTTTGTTCGATGCCTTTTTTTTGGGGCGTAAAGTTCACGATTTTGTTAATGAGCTCTTGTTCTTTGTTAATGAGTTTCCTCGTTGTAAAACAGGAGTTTTCAGTATTAAGAGCAATCAGGTTTTGTGCATCAATTTCTTGATCAATTCGTGACATCAGTGCTTCAAAACCCTGTTCTCCTAAGGAAAAATAAAGGCTTGTCTGTAACACTTCCTGATAGGTAAATGAAAGTTTTTTCTCTTCTAAATGCGCAATTGCATCAAGAACACTTTTGTCGAGCTCTTTATTCGACATGACTGCTTGAAGTTCATGAGATTCTTTGGTTTTATCCTTTAAAGTGGCCAGATAGGTGGCAGGATTCACTCCCAGCGCTTCACTTTCTGCTTTCCATCGTATGCGTAATTCTTCTGGGGAAACCACTTCCTTTGACTTTCTTGAATCCAGAGTTGCTCTGTCATATGCTTTTAACGAATTAGAGTGCATCCCCTTAATGTGTTCTTCAACCTGGGTACGGCGTTTAGACATTCGTTCCAGCAATGTCTTATCAAAATGTTTGATTTCAAATAAACCATGGGCATCGCCTGTATGTTCTATTTCGAGCCCCATTTCTTTTAAACCAAGAGCAATTTCAGACCGGTACACAAGCCCTAAAAAGATTTGGTTGTCCATAATCCATTCCATAGTGCCGTGATTACGACTGATATCAGAGGCTAAAGCACGCCACTTGCCATCAAGACGTTCAGTAAAATTCATCAAAAGTGCATGCACATGGAGCTGAGGATCTTGCTCGCGGGAGGTATCATGGAGGATGGTCGCAAAACACAGATTGCCAGTCTTTTCATACTCCATACCCTCTTTTCCTGATTTGCGTGCTTCGGCAGCTTCCTTCTCAATTAGTTTTAATACCGTTTTTACGGCATTTAAATGCAAATCAATAAACTCTTTATGGCCACAAACCAAACCAAGATAGGACACCGATTTAGGCGCGGAGAAGGTCAGATCATATCCGCCACGATGCTTGATTTCGCCGGATTGGGTTTTCAGGCCAATGACATCGCCGCTCGGTAATGCACCACGAACAACGGCCTCAAGGGATAGTACGTTAACCTCTCCAGAAAGGTTTTGTCGCTCAGCACTTAACCCCACCCATTCAGTGGTCAATTGATTTGAAAAGTAATAATTTTCCTTATCAAAATAATAACCTGGCATTTTAATCGGTTTAACTCGCAGACTTAACATAATTTATCCCTCTATCAAAAAATAGATTCAATCTCGTATTCACCTTGGAAACGCTTGGAATTAGTTGACTCTTGCACATTAAACCGACTGTCCGAGGACTCATTAACAACAGGCACATGTTTAATGCTGGTATTAGAAACAGGAAGAGACGGTATGGCACGAGGTAGAAAACCTGAAGCCTTCGCGCTTCTTTTTTGATAATGAAGCTCCAATTTTGTTATAGGATATTGACCTGGCAATCGCAGATAACAAGTAAGCGGATCAAGCCCCATAATTTCAGGATAAGTCACCAAGGGTCGTGTAATACGGTTTTTTCCTAAGGAAATCCCATCACGAATGGAGTTAGCTCCATAAGAATAATTTTCTCGGGTATCATCAATTTCCTCATCCCCAAGCTCCTTACTGACAAGTTGCGCCATTTCATGGCTTGGACTTGCAAAAAAGGCTCGGGTATTAAGCAAGTCAAAAATTTCAGCCGCCCCACTACGCCCATATACCTTCTCCAATTGACTAAAGCTCTGCATTCCCAGCAGAAAACAGCCACCAAATTTCCTGACTTCGGCAATGGTTTCACCCAATAGGGGTAATTTGTGCAGGCTTGGTAATTCATCACAAATAAACCAAATCCGCCTGTTCGCATCTTCTGGCAAGCTCAAAAGTGTCAGGGATGCCATGGCAATCCACATCGAAATCAACGGTTTTAAAGATTTATGTTGTTCCCCATTGCTTGATATAAAAAGCCAGCCCTCCAAATCTTTATTTAA
>NZ_MKTO01000021.1:0-12136 GCF_001897665.1 Legionella sp. 39-23
AATGCTTGGGTGATTAAGAAAATATTCGATGGGGATACTAAGCGATGGGCATTGCAACTTATCATGTATTCGGTTTCTAATTTCTAAATACATCAATGAATCCATCCCCATTGAGTACAAATCATCTTTTGCTGCAGTTTGATCCAGCTCCGGCATCCCCATAACATCCGCAGTAATTTTACATAAAGCCGAACTCAACATAGCCACACGCTCTTCATGAGCATGCTCTCGAAGAGCGTTTAAAAAGTGTTGAGCTGGTGCAGGAGCCTCCCTGCTCTGAGCGAAAAACTCCATTTGTTTCGGTGCGTTTTTGAAATAAATATCTCTATCAATAGGGCATACTGAAATTTGCGTCACCTGATGTGTCAATAAAACATCAAGAATATCCACACTGTCTTTATCTAAAGGAATTAAACCTTGTTGTTTCATTGCTTGCGTAAGATTTGCTGCCATCCCCACCGTATGAAAAGGACCCCAGTTAATCGCAATTGCGGGTAAACCCAACTGATGTCGTAAATGCGCTAGCCCATCTAAAAATCCATTAGCAGCAACATAGTTTGACTGCCCTTTTGATCCTAGCACCGACGATATGGAAGAAAATAAAACAAACACGTCCAACTGAATATTTTTAGTTAATTGATGCAGAATCTGGGCGCTTTCCATTTTCGCATGTAACACAGTTTGAATATCTTCATCGCGTAAATTGACAATCAAGCCATCTTTAATGACGCCTGCGAGATGAAACACGCCTCTTAGAGGTTTGGAATCTTGCTCAGCATGCTCAAATATCTGCTTCATTTGCTGATAATTACTTGCATCAGCAGCATAATGCCTAATGTAGACTTGTTTTTTTCTTGCCCTTGAAATCAAGTCCTTTGTATCCATTGAACATTCAGAGCGACTAGTAATAATAATATGTCTAGCACCTCTAAGAATAAGATATTCAATTAATGCCTTTCCTAAACCTCCAGTGCCTCCCGTAATGAGGTAACTTGCCTCTCTATCAAATAATGTCTTTTGTTGCTCAGGAGGAGGAGACAATTGTCTTTTTTCTAGCCTGGGGACATAAATTGAATCTCTTACTGCAAATTGAGTTTCCAAATTTTTAGCAGAGAATAGATAGTTTAAAAGCTTGTTCAAATTGCCGTTTGAACCTAAGTCAATCGCATAATTTCTACTGAGTCCGAGCTCATTTCTAAAGCTTTTCCAAAAAGCACTCGCCATGGTATGCTCGGGATTTACTTTTTCATCATTAATGCTATAGGCATTTTCTGTAACTAATATAAAACTGCTCGGGCATGATTTAAACATTTTTTGACAGCAATGAAACAACGCCGTAAATTGCCCTTCTTCATAAAAGAAGATTATATTTTTATTTTCTATATTCTCTAATGTATTCACATCATCTGTACGCTGGTAAACAAGATGGCCAAATACTTGTTTCGCTTTCATTTCATCTTTCGCTATAACCCAAAAATCAGGTATATCTGATGTGCTTAGCAAGTTTACATTAAGTTTATTCCAGCTTATTTCATAGAGATGATTCAAATTAGATTCATTGCCAGAGATTGGGCTCGCCTGTCCTAAATCGATACTTAATAAAGAGTTCCTTTTTTCAAACCAAAATTCTCTCCGGTCAAACGCATAGTTAGGCAGCGTTACTTTTATAAATCGATAACCACAATTTTTATAGTATAAACTCCAGTCTACATTGTTGCCTTGCAAATAATCGGCAAGCAGTGACATTAGTACCGCATCGTCGTGTAAATCAAACGGATTATTTTTTCCCTGCGATGAGGCAAATTGGCCCATATCTAACAATCGCCCCGCCTCAGCAGCGCTTTTAGCAACCACAGCCAACCGATAAGGATGATGTTCTCGGCAAGTGGCAGCGGTAAAACATACATCACTAAAACTATCTTTTGTTGTTTCTAAATACTGTTGATATCGTTTTGCCAAATGGTCTAATGAGGCTTGGGTTTTTGCCGATATAACCAGTAAATTTAATCTGGCTGGTTGAGGTGGACTTTGATCTGCCGTTACAGCAAATTCTTGCAAAATAAGATGGGCATTCGTACCGCTGAAGCCAAAAGAATTGACCCCTGCGCAGTTGGGTTTTGAACCCATGTTCCAATCCATATTTTGCAGAGCGATATGTGTATCATCTAGTTTTATATTGGGATTTAATTTCTTAAAATTTAAATTCTTATAAATTTTCTTCTTTTGTAGGCTAATGATCGTTTTAATAACACCTGCTATACCAGAGGCACTTTCAAGATGACCTATATTTGTTTTAACCGCACCGAGATATAATGGGTTATCTTTACTACGCTGGTATCCATAGACGTTATTAATAGAATGAACCTCGGTAGGATCACCTATAGGAGTACCTGTTCCATGCGTTTCAACATAGCTGATGTCACTGCTCGATAACTCGGTTTGTTTCAGCGCTTGCAACATCACTTCTTCTTGGCTTTTACCGTTAGGAGCAGTAAAGCCCATAGATTTTCCATCATTATTAACTGCTGAGGCTTTAATAACCGCTAAAACCCTATCCTTATCGCGAACCGCGTCCGCCAGTCTTTTAAGAAAAATGACCCCACAACCTTCGGAGCGCACATAACCATCTGCACCTGCGTCAAAGGTTTTACATTGACCATCGGGCGATAATGCCTTAGCGTTGCATAGAGCTATATTTATCTCTGGCATTAATATGACATTCACGCCACCAGCCAAGGCAAAATCGATTTCTTTATTTTTTAAGGCCTGACACGCATAGTGAATTGCAACTAAAGATGAAGAACACGTAGTATTAAAACTTATTGATGGTCCTTTAAAATCAAAAACATATGCCACTCGACCCGGAATATAACTTACTCCATTGCCGGTAACATAATAAAAATTTAATGTTTCATTTTGGTGTGGGTAATATCCCGTACCAATGGGACCCACGCCAGCAAATACACCAGTTAAACTATCACGCAAAGAACTGGGAGTGTAGTTTGCATTTTCCATAGCCAGATAACAACATTCTAAAAAAATTCGATGTTGAGGCTCCATCAATTTCGCTTCACGGGGACTAATACCAAAAAAATTTGCATCAAAATCTTTAATATTCTCCATTAATCCAAGTTTATTAACGTAGGATTTGCCTGGGACGTCCATATTTGGATTATAGTATTTTGCATTGTCCCATCGATCGATTGGAATATCCTTAATGCCACTCAGCCCTTCTTCAAGCAAGCGTTCAAATGCAGTAATATCAGGTGCATTAGGCAGTGAGCAGCTCATTCCTATAATGGCGATTGCATCGTCTGCCACCTTATGAGGCGCATTAATTGATGATTGCTCACTACTGTTTCTAGGTTCATGCCAATAGAGTTTTCTATCAAAGTAATACGGTGGTAAATCAACTTTATTGTATTGATTATCACGCTCATCTAGTCTTATGTTGGCCCCGGATAGATAAAGCTTGAAAATTTGATTGGCATCATTTCCCGTTATTTTGATGTCTTCTTTTATAGTGACTCTTTTCAGCTCATAATCTTTAGACTCTATTGTCTTAATTAACTCCATTTTATCTTTTGCAATGATGGCGCAGCGAAATTTATAATGGTCTCGGCAATTGAGCAAGGTATAGCACACATCACGCAAACTGCTGGAGGATTCCTTGAAATAGTGTAAGTAGCTTGCCATCATGTGTTGCAATGAGTATTCACTGTTTGCTGAAATGACAAAGCATAGCGGTTCACCGTTATCCGCAATAGGTTCCTTTGCTGTGAAACTTGGAGGCTCTTCAATAATGGCGCTCACATTGGTACCCGTAAAACCAAAATTGGATACTTGTGCATACCTCTTTTTATTTTGTTGTTGCGTAAAGGGTATCGCCTTAACAGGTATCAGTGCGGGTATGCTTTTTGGATCAATTGAGCTGTTTGGTGTTGCGTAATGTAGGTTTGCTGGTATGGTTTCATGCTTGAATGCCTCAATTACTTTAATCAGTGAGGCAATACCCGATGATGAAATTGTATGACCCAAATTACTTTTTAATGCACCGATAATTAGCGGTTTGTCATTGTCATGCTGGCCTTGGTGTATGTGTTGAATCGCATTAAACTCAACCGAATCACCAACAACAGTACCTGTTCCGTGTGTTTCAATATAATCAATGTCGCTTGCTGCTAAATGAGCTTGCTTTAACACGGATTGATGCATCGCAATCTGCGCCTCTATATTCGGGGCAGCCATGCCCATTCCACCACCATCCTGATTCATGACAATGCTTTTGATCACCGCATGGATCTGGTTATTGTCTTTAATCGCATCACGTAACCGTTTAACTACCACTACGCCACAGCCTTCGCTACGTGCATAGCCATCGGCTTTAGCATCAAAACTACTGCATTGGCCAAGAGCTGATAGCATATTGGCCTTGGTTACGCCGATAAAAATTTCAGGACAAAGACTAAGATGGACTCCGCCAACAATTGCCATATCGCATTGCTGATTTCTTAATGCCGTGGTTGCCAGATAAAGTGCTGATAAAGAGGAAGAGCATGCTGTATCCACCGTGATGCATGGTCCCTTTAAATTTAAAAAATAAGAAAGCCTGCCTGCTGCAGCACTGTCAGCAGAACCAATATAGGTATATGCATTAAATTTAATATTGTCTTTATAATTCAGCTGGTTGTAGTCGTTAGTAGAGATGCCACAGTACACCGCAGTATTTGAATTCTTTAATGAATCAAGGGGGATATTGGCATGGTTTAATGCGCGAATGGATACTTCTAAAAACAGGCGGTGTTGTGGATCAATTTGTTTTGCTTCAATGGGAGCTATTTCAAAAAAAGCAGCATCGAATAACTGAGGATCATTTAAAAACCCTCCTTTACGACTCACTATTTTATCGTCTTTCTGCCTATCAGCATCATAATACTTGTCAATATCCCAGCGATTTGCAGGCACTTCTTTGATTGAAGTCTGTTCTTTAATTAACATCTCATAAAATGCATCAACATCTTCGATATCCGCATTAACTCCGGGAAACTGACAATTTATTCCCACAATAGCGATCGGCTCATGCATTATATCGGAAAGATTATCTTCCGAGTTGTTCTTTATCAATTTAGAAATCCCCCATAAACTACACTATTCAGTATAGCTTTTTTCTTCGTTTTCGTCGCGTTCATCGTGTTCGGAGATGCATTTCCATATAATCTCGCACCTCACTGAATGTGCTTGAGTTGCCGACTCGGAATGAGTTACCCATCATCCCAACCTTTATCTTTATAACATGTTCAGGCTTTTTAGGAATAAACTCTGGAATATCATCAGGAAACACAATGAACACGATACAATGCAGCCAAATGCTCGCTCTGATTTATTCCCCGAAAAGTTCACAGGGCGAACAAATAATTTCTATTGATTATTATTTTAAAATCAAGTACTTATTGCACGTCACAGACACTAACTTTTAAGGAGAGCAACATGTTTGGTTTTTTTCATCCAAAAACACAAGCAAAAATCTATATGACAACTTCAATAACGTTTTTTATATGTGCTGGTTTATTAGACGCTGTTCTCAGTTCTGGATTGCGTAATGATGATGGCGATATACCTTCCGGATTAAATAATGAGGCCGATAGATGCGAAGCACTTATTGATCAAGCTTATCTTCATGAGCATAAAATTAAAGCTACCTGCATAAGTTTAGTAGGAAATTTGCTCTCCAGTTGGGCCTGTATGGAGCCTCATTCAAGAAGTGAAATCGCAAGAGACATAAGCAGGCACGGAACCTGTCGGGACTATATTGAGAATAAATATCCGCCGGAGCCTCCAGAATGGCAACCAACCCAAAGTTGGGGTCTCCGATAATTATGAACCACTACATCTGAGTAGGAATCAATAAACATCATTATGAAGTTTGGTTGAATTACAGCAAGCCTAGGTCGGGCCCTGAGGGATCGACCTACATTTGCTAATGAGCATTTTATTTTTGCGGCACAATAAACTACTGGGCCAATTTAATGACCTCTTTTAACCCATAAGATTAAATGATAAAAGGTGGTGGTTTTTCTGGTTCTGTCGAAAATAGAAAATACAGATTATGCCATCTTTTGTTTTTCCGCCACTTTTTCTTTTGGAACAAGCACTGGAAAATAATTTTTCCATAAGACTGGTTGAGGATTCAGCTAAGTCAGTAGAATCTTCATCAGCTTGTTCTTGTCTTATTTTGTTACTAATCTCATCTTTATTTCTAGAGTCCATGGTCATCTCGTTAGATATTGTTAGATAACAAGCTCCCCCCTCTTTCTTTAATTAATTATAGCAATTAACTAGTCATCCTTAGCGACACACCATTTAAATCAATAAAAATTGCTAACAACATTGGTTAAATATAGGTTGCGGCATTTAAACTCTCAACTTCTGTATTTAATTCCTGAGCCTGATATTGCATATTTTTTATATAGCATATTCGGCGTGCTAGAGAACCAGTAGGGTTAAAATTTTCTTGCATTTCTATCCTGTTTAATCTTTTTAATAGATCATCTAGATTGTTACTTTTTTGAAGTATTTCATTAACCTTATCAGCATAATGCCGATTCCAGTGAAAAGTAGCAAAAAGAGCAAATCCCGGGCTCCAAGAGTCATTTTTTGTATAATCCTTTAAAAGATTTTTTGCCTTCTCAAATAAATCTTCTGAAGGCGAATGAGTCAGTTCATTATAGCTATCAGGGAAGTATTCTTTTTTCCTGTATTCAATCAAATCTATTGTTCTTTCTGATGTAAGAGAGAAAAGACTCATATCTTTTGGAACGGTAAGCGTTTTAACAGAAACAGGTAATCTAATAATCAAATCACGCAATACTTTATCATCGATAGCCTGTTTTTTTTGTGGGTTCCCTCCTAAAAGAGAAATTTCTTTTATATTATTTGGAAAACTACTAAAAAAAGGAATCAGTTCTTCATAAGTACAATTTTCAATCACTTCCGCATTGATGGTGAAATGAGTTATGTGCTTTGGAATAGCCTTTATCACATCCTCTGGATTTTTCAATTTTTTTTGGAGATTAAAATTAACCTTATTTATAAAATTTGGTAGCTGTTTTAAATACTCAATACAATCCCTTTTAGATTGCTCAGAAGCGATTACCGAAGGAGGATAGTTAAACACCCGAAATCCATAAACAATAGAAGTCGTGAATTTATTGGGGAAAAGATCAATATTTTCGGCCGCTTCCCGGCTCTCGATAATAATATCATCGTTTTTGCGCGGCAGCCCCTCCATCATATTAAAAGCTTCTTCCAAAAGCTCTTTTGTGATTGGCATTTCATTTTTTCGATAACAATAAACCTCGTCTGAACAAAATTCATCCGGCTTTATCCTTATATCTCCTGATTTTTTGCTAGGCGTTTTTTTAGTACCATTAAATGTAAATAATATCAAACCACCCATAAGCCATACCTCAAAACTATTTATATCCCTTTAGATTAAAGAAGTTATATTTTGGTATGCTTAACTCCTATACGTAAAAATCGCAAATATAGCGGGGACGGTCCGGGACGGCCCCCTGTAAAAAAGAAGCAAATTGCCATTAATTACTACAATAAGGAGATTGGGCAATCCTATCGAGAGATTGACTATTTCTGGGCATGCCATCACTGTAATAAATTGAAAATCCCTCATCGCACTTTTTCTAACTGTAATAATTTAACTCTTTCACCCGATTTCTCTAAAAATCATTACAGGAAACTCCTTGAAGCTTGATTGCAATGCACCTTAACACGACGTTATTTGAAAAGGTCAAAAATAAATCTTTTTGATCTCAACCCACTTGGTATGACTTTATTATTATTTGACCATTTTTTAGGCTTCTAGATGGGTATTTATGCAGCATTTGCGATATTTCCTTAATCATCTGGTAAGAAACTGAATGTTACTCTTTAACATGAATTGCAAATTTAATTCGCATTTTGTCCAATATTCGCGACCAGGAGCTGTCATGCAATCAAAAGAGACTTATTTCGTGCCTATAGATGTGAAAACATTTACACCGTTTATTGAAGAACAAGTAGACACAGGCAGCCACTGGACGCGTCGAGGAACCTTACCTGACAGCCAACAAACCTGGTTTTGTAAGACAATGAGAGATCCTATGGCAGCAAAGATAGAACTTCTGGCCCAGGAATTTTTTAGGTTCCTCATCCCTCACCAACCAGAAACACGTCTGGCTGCAGATAAGAACCACACCCTTCACGTTCTGTCTCAAGAAGTACCCGGTTATAAAAGTTTGCCCTTAAACCAACAAAACAATTTTAGCAATGGCGTCTTCACCGGCTTGGGGCAAGCTTTGGTTTGCTCCGTATTCTTAGAGGAGGTTGATTTAAAAAACGGAAATATATGTCTTGATGAGGAGAACAGGGTCATCAAAATTGATGGCGATTGGTGTTTTGCAGAATTAAAAACTGATTATACTGAGGACCGCTCATTTAACCTGTCTCCAAAGACAATAGCATCTCTGCCATACCCAATGGATTTCCCAGCCTTTGAATGGTTGGACTATACGGTAAAATGGGTCAAAAATAGAGAGAGCAAGATAGTAAATCCGACTCTGTCTAACTCAAAACAGTTTCGGACTGAGGTGAATGAAGCAATACTGAAAATTTGTTTACTACCAGACAGCTTTATTGAAGCCTTTACAGAGTTCTATCTTCCTTCCGAAGGAAAGCGCTTTAGTGACTTAATGAAAGCTCGCCGTGATATCTTAAAGCAAAGCGCCTTGCAAAATAATTCTTTTAAGGACTATTTAAAAACACAGGAAGCTAAAAATGCTGTGAATGCTGTTCTGGAACAAATTAAAACTTTCAAATCAGCAGGTGTATTTGTATTCAACCCTGATCTTCAAGCCAAATTGACAAAAGAAATTTCTCAATTAGATTGGCTCTCTGTGATTTGGCCGGAATACAAAAAATGTTATCAATTAATTCTATCCCTCGAAGGTCAGTTGAATCCTAAAGATACACAATTAGCACAATTTATTTTAGATACAATTGAATCTATTGAAGAAAAAAAGAATAATCCTAAGAACCTTCAACAAAATATAATAAATTTAAACGATGCATTCGCCGCTATGGACTCCGCTGAATTTAAAGCAGTGATAAATGCTATTGCGTCATTTAATGCAAATATTGGTTTTTTTATGGAGTCAAAAGCAGAAAATATAACAAAAGCATTATACAATACGCCCCTTAGTGAACGCGATAAAGTTATTTCAAATCCCACTGCCAATGATGTTCAACGAGCTTTAGCTTCCCATAGGCATCCATTAAGGGATAACCCCATATTGTCTGGGGGAAAGATTGATTATGACAAAGCAGCTAATGCTTATAAAAACCTGAAGGACAGATTTACTCCCATCGAAGAATTATCTGATGAACAAGAAATAAAGCTAAATTTAAACTGAGCACTAAAAAAGGACAATATTATGTCAGAAAATAAGTTTAATATATTCAATCACTTACAAAAAACCAAGGGTAATTCAATACCTAATCGGATTAAAGAACTTCGATTACTTGTAAAA
This sequence comes from Legionella sp. 39-23, assembly GCF_001897665.1. Lineage (NCBI taxonomy): Bacteria > Pseudomonadati > Pseudomonadota > Gammaproteobacteria > Legionellales > Legionellaceae > Legionella > Legionella sp. 39-23. Next base: position 9,582 of record NZ_MKTO01000021.1, read on the forward strand.
GAATTAAACAAAGAAAATAACGAACTCGTGGAAAAAATATGGGATATCAATCTCAAACTCGATGAGTTTAGGAATGAGGAAGAGACTAGAGAATTACTAAATAAAAAATCTAACCTAGAACAGCAACTTGATAATGAGGATTATGCCTCAAGGATTGCTGAACTGACTAAAACGATTCATGATCTCGAAATACAAGAATATGGCAGCTCTGATTATGGCAGTAGATCAGTCTTTAAACTCTAAAGAATGCAGAAATTATAATGATCCTGACGCGTCATTTTTTAATAAGAAACACTAAAAAAATAGCAGCTCAAATATTCAAAGTTGAATGAAACGGATGCCCATGAAATTTTGGGATTTGATGCTGCTACATTAATCGTCTTATTGATTATTATCCTATTACTTTATCTTAAATAAGCAATTTCAAACTGTACAACATTGAGATAAAGATTGCCGCTATTCAACTGATCTCCATCTATATTCAGATGGGTTTGCCCAATATATTTAAATTGATAACCTACACTTAACAACCAATGGGTATTCAGCGCCTCATGCAACCCAGCACCAACCTGATACATAAACGAATTTGAACTCTGATTTTCGACAAAAGGATTGTAAACTTCATTATTATCAAGAGAAGAAATACCTAGTCCCAGAGCTTGGTTAAAGTTCATTCCAATACCGGCACTAACGTAAGGATTCATAGCGAATGTTGAATCATAAATCAACTTTCCTTTGACCCCAACATCTATATGACTTAGCCTGAATTTATAATTGAAATTATGAAAATTAGAATTAATCCCATTCCATATACTGCCATTTAAAGCAATGGTACTGGTTTCAGCAGCAACCAAGCCTACCTGTCCCATTAGGTTTGATGTAACTGCTTTTTGAACTCCAAGAAATTGTTCACCATTAAATACAGGAGAATTGCTGCTTTTATTATGAAGAAACGTTATTTCTAAGTCTGTATGTCGCTTGAATGTCTGTGGATTTTGCTTTGATCCACTTATCCAAGCAGGTCCAAAGCTTAAATCAAGCAAGTAGTGAGAATCCAAAGGCATTGCGTGCTCTGTAGCAGCTAAGGCAAATGCAGAAAATACACATAAAGAGGCGTAAGAAGTAACTTTGACCCCTGAGATCCAGACTCTTAAAATAAGTTGGTATAGTTTTTTTAAGGTCAATGATACAATTTTATTCATCGTAAAAATATCCTTTTTGTATTTACGTTTCATGATTATTCCTGGCAAATCATATAGAAAAAATTATAAATATCAAAGAGTCAACTCATTCTGCTAAGCAATATCCCTAAAATTTTTCTAGAGTATAAAGTTCGTCATTATTAAATGAGCTAATCCCCATTTTCTGGGCGGCACAAATAGTCAAGAGCACAAAGCGCTAACTTTTAACCCGTAATTTCGATTTTCTAAATTGCCTATTATTTATCACAGCGAATCAATTACAATATATATTAATGTTTAATTAACAAATAAATGGTAAAATAATGAACAATTACTTAATTTGTTCTTGTATTTGGCTATTAGTTAAAACTAGTGCGCAAAGATTATTAGAGGTTATAGTCTATGAAAATCGATATCAGTAGTGACTTACTCATACGTAAAAATCTTAACGGTGTTCAACTAATTAGACCTGATATGGTAAGTAGAAATGAAAGAGAACGGTTGTATACTGTTTCTCATCTCTTGAATATGCCCTTTTGCGTTTACTTTATGGATACACAAAGTATCCTTAAAAACGTAAATGAGTATTCTGCTAGTAGCTGTGGTTTTACATCTTCTCATGATGCAGTTGGCAGATCAGCTCGTGATATTGCAACAAAAGAATCCGCCGAAATGATCATCAAACACGATCAAATAGTATTACAACAAAAAAAAATGATAGTTCAAGATGAACCTTTTGAACAATTAGAACATCATATTAAACGTCCCAGTGTGGCATTCAAATTTCCTTTACTAAATAAGGAAAATAATATCATTGGACTATTTGGCTGCTCTATTGTTCTTAATGACCAACAAAATTCTTTTGCCAATGCTTTAAGCTTATTTATTCAGTCAGGGCTCTTAATACACCCTGATGAAATAACTTCGGCTGGGCAAGATAACACAAATTCAGCTCGCTTAAAGCAACAGTGTACTCCAAAAGAACTGGAAATATTAACCCATATTGTTTCCACAAAATCGGCTAAAGAAATTGGGAAAGCACTTAATATGTCTTACCGTACTGTTGAAGATTATACAGAGAAGTTAAAACTCAAAATGCATGCAAAAAATAAAATTGAATTAATTAAAATAGCTAGGGAATTTTTACCAAGATCTTAATAGCATCTCCTGATTGGGTTGGCTCTGGATACCCTACCTATGAGTCCTTTTCGCTATTGGCACTACTGTCATCCCCGCAAAATTAAGCGCGCTTTGCTCCTGAGTCAGGTCCAAGCCATAAGGATTATCCTCTTCCTTGCCTACCACATCACATATCGGTGTCGCGGCCGCCGCAAAAAAGCGCATGCCTTGGGTTACGGACAGCGGCGAATTAAG
>NZ_MKTO01000022.1:0-15662 GCF_001897665.1 Legionella sp. 39-23
GTTATGTGCTTAAATCTGGTTTTATGTTGCCTCCTTTGATGTTTTCAGATGATGAAATTGAGGCAATGGTGCTAGGGTCACGTTGGGTTGCACAACGAGCGGATACTCAACTTAAAATCGCAGCTCAAAATGTGCTTGCAAAAATTTCAGCACTCCTTCCTACTGAATTAAAACACCAACTAGAAACTTCAGGACTCTTAGTTCCCCCAGGAAAATGTGCCGAAAGTAAGGATAGTGATCTTATTCTCATTCGCAAAGCGATACGTTTAGAACGAAAAATCGAATTAGAATATCAAGATCTCCAAAACAATCATTCGACACGAATACTCTGGCCTATTGCGCTCGGCTTTTTTGAGGAAGTTCATCTCATGGTGGGTTGGTGTGAGCTAAGGCAGGACTTCCGTCACTTCAGAACCGATAGAATTCTTCAAGTATCCATTAAAGAACAAAAATATTCCGAACGCCGACAATCCCTTTTAAAGAAGTGGCGCACCCTACATAATATTCCCCAATCCTATTGAATGATACTGACAAAAACTGTCATGAGTCTGTTTTATATTCTCCAATGAATTTAACGAAAAATAAAAAACAGGAGAAATCATGACATTCGACCCCAATTTAGTTCTATTTTATGTGAGCAATATAGATAACAGTACTCATTTTTACTCAGAATTGCTCAATGCCCAGCCTATCCACACTGAGCCTGATTACGCCATGTTTCTATTAAAATCCGGTTTGCGATTGGGATTATGGTCTCAAAATTCTGCGTTACCCGCACCAACTGCATTGGGTGGCGGTAGCGAACTCGCCATTTTGGTTCCCGATGAACAAGCCGTTGATGAACTTTTTAGAAATTATCAAACTAAGAACTTTAAAATGATACAAGAACCAACACCAATGGATTTTGGTTACACGTTTGTAACCTGCGACCCAGATGGTCATCGAATTCGCTTTTTTTCAAAGAACTGATCATGAACCAAAACTGGCTGGCTGTCGCCTGCGCGTCCCACGTACGGATTGGAGTGGAAGGAGGCTTTATGCAAGTTTGCCACGGTAAACTTGCGCCTCTAAAAAAAATACAAGCAGGTGATTGCATCATCTATTACTCACCAACTCTGCACTTTAAAGGGATTGAGAAATTGCAAGCATTTACAGCACTTGGAATCATTCTACCTGGTGACCCCTACCAGGTAGATATGGGCAATGGTTTTTTTCCATTTCGACGCAATGTACTTTGGGCCAATAAAGGATTTGATGTTCCCATACACGCGCTCATTGAATCACTTGAATTGACAAAAAATAACAAGAATTGGGGATACCCCTTTCGTTTTGGATTATTAAAAATCACTGAAGAGGACAAACGCATCATTGCGAATGCCATGCAGGCTTATATTAATTAAAACTTCTATTTGGAGAACGGTATGACTGTTATTATCCCCCAATTGACTCAGATTCAAGAATTTACAGTAACTGGAATGAGTGTAAGAACAAAAAATGAAGAAGAGTTTAATCCTCAAACGGCAAGACTGCCTCAACTATGGGAACAATTCTTTGATTCAAACATCAGAGCACAACAAGAAAAGCCGGTTTATGGCGTATACCACCATTATGAGTCCGACTCATCAGGGTACTATACAGTCACCGCGGGAATAGAAATTGTGAATGAATCTAAAGCTACGAACTTAGATAGAGTCGCTATAAAAGCGGGCAACTATCTGGTTTTTGAAGCAATCGGTCCTAATCCCTCAGCAATCATTAATGCCTGGCAAACTATTTGGAGCTATTTTAATAAAAAATCAATATACGAAAGAACCTACCTCACTGATTTTGAGCTCTATAAAAAGCCTCATGAAAGTGCAGTATACATAGGCATAAAATAACCAACATAAGACATTAACTATGACAACAACTCTAAATAAAATCGAAATGATGGAGTCACTCAAAACACTTAGAAGCGAGCTCGAGTTACTCAAAAAACCTGATTCGGAGCAAAAAGCAATCTATTATAAAACGGGACCAGGAGATTATGCAGAGCATGACCAATTTATGGGTGTAAGCGTCCCTGATTTAAGAAAAGTCGCCAAATGCTATCAATCATTACTACCCTTTTCTTTGTTACAAGAATTGTTGTATTCACCCATCAATGAAGAGCGATTATTAGCCTTGTTGATTTTAGTAACCCGTTATCAAAAAGGAGATACAGACCTTAAGCAAACGATTTTTCAATTTTATTTAACTCACATCAATCAGATTAATAATCTGGAATTTAGTTGCCTAAGAAGTAAATCCAGGAGAGTGAAATATAATTTTCTTGGCTAAGGTTACATGCTCTAATACTACACGCAGTATGACCATCCCCAATGAGTTAAAAAAGTATTTTTGTCCTCTTCTGACTGCTGAGCAGTTCTATTTTTTCCAGTCAAAACCTGTTCAAGATAATAGCGTCCATCCCCAAAAAATCGTTGAAGTTGGTAAAACCGGCACAATTCATGGTTAATGCTACAGTTGGGATTCAGTTTTAAATAGAACTCAGTCAATGGAGCCTGTTCATAATGCCAAAGGTCTCTCTCAATTGGTGCAATTTTAACTCCATCCCAATCAACCAACCAAACATCAAAAGGAGTTTGTAGTACATTATAGTGGTGAGGGTCACCATGAGTTAGAGCAAAAGGGACTGGCTGCTGAGTGAACTTCTTTTTCCATTCTTGTAATTGAGATAGTCCTTGTAACAATTGCTTTTTATAACACTCCAGTTGGGACAACATCGATTCTGCATGCGTTTCCTCAATCACCTCAACTGAATTGTTAATCCAATCCTTTATTCCTAACGCATAATTGATATCAAAATGTTCTGTCTCAAAAAATGAGAACTCATGAACTGGAATTTGATGTAATTGAAATAGAAGAGTAGCCATTTTATCGGCCAAAAGCTGATTGGGCGAATAGGCTGGATGAATTCCTTCAATGTAGTCAAACAATGTCAAAATCAATTCATTGGTCCTAAAACAATAATGGCCCTGAACATCTGAAATCATATAGGACAAGTTCTTCATACCAAATTCGTTTCTGAATCGATTTAAAGCGATACCGGTCTGGTTGAGTGATTCAATCGTAGGATGGATTGGAACCAGCGATTGGCCTTCAGGATAAACTTTTAGAAAATATTTTTTAGTCGTATTCGTCGAAATAACAAATCCATAAAAAGACCCCACCTCAACAAAATGGAGCTCTGAGGCCATAATCTGGTAGCCTTGATATAAAAAATCCATCAGCTGTTCATCAGAATAATTTAATTCTCCACGGCGCATCTCTAGCCCTCTAAGATTGTTTGTCTAAATAGCAGGTGTAACGTTTACCGTGCTTATTTATAAATGCCTCACATCGAAATCCACATTGCTGATAAAAACCGTAAGCCTCATCGTCTGTTTCAGCGCGAAGCGTTTGTATTGGAAAATGATTGAGTACATATATCAGCATGTTCTTACCTATTCCTTGGTTTCTATATGCTTCAATTACCGAAATATGTCTGATTATGGCAAAACTCTCCTCTAAATGAAGACCAATCACACCAACCAAGTCATTTTTTAAAAACGCCCCTATAAGATACTGGCCAAGTTGAGTATAAGATAGAAGTACCTGTTTCATTTTTTCAGGTGTTGGGCATCCAACGCTTGGTTTAAGGAGATTGGACAATCCTGGATAAGAAAGTGAAATCTCTTTACACTCAATCTTGAACTGCCGTTTTTTCCTAACCAACTCCATAAGTTCCATGGCAAGCGTATTGATGTTATCCTGCGAAGAATCGAGAATAATGCCACCCATCTCAACAGTTTTCTTTTTAAGAAATAGAGCCCAATTGTTCATAGGGACATCTGCTAACTCAGGCTGATTGCGAAGTACACTCAACCGATGCTCTCGTATGGCTTGCTCCGTATGCAAACAAATCAGTAAATAATTTTCTATACCCTGCTCTCTAAGTGGTACTAAAGCAAATTCTGGATTAAATTGCCCCTCTAGGAAAATCAGCTTTTTATCATGAATCTGACTTAAACGCTCAATCCAGCATCTTGTAGTGACCTCTTGCCATTTTTCGGTTGAGCCGTATTGTTGGATCATGTCATCAAAACTGGGAACACCAATGCTATCAAAAAAATGAGAAGAAATGATCTCCTGAGGATATTGCTGTTCGATTTCTTTAAGCAATGTTGTTTTTCCAACCCCAGATGCACCCGTAATGAGTACAATCAATGGCTGTAAAGATTCGCAGTCGCGCATCATTTCGACCCATTAGCGTTAAATTTTGTTTATTATAACTGATTTGTTTTGTTGTGATGGGATTGCCACTTTCCTGTGTTCAAAAATGGTTTTTATATGAACAGGCAAATTGGCACACCAACAACCATAATTATGACCGCCAATAAATTCAGACTTATGGATAAGCATTCCTTTCTTTTCCATTAAATCAGCAATTCTTCGATTAGCTTCAAATGTTGCGATAGATTGAGTAGAGCCATCTTCGAATTCTAAGTCTACCGGAATCGTTTCATAAGTACCAATATCAAAAATAAATTGCATATTAGGATTTTCTTTATGGTGTTGTTCAATCTTTTGTTCTAAATCAGTCAATTTTTGCATTTCCAAGGAAGGTGATAAAGCAATAGCATTGCCAAACACAGTTGGTTTGGTTAAAGCGGCATAAAAAGCAGCTAAGCCACTGGCACTTTGCCCAACAATCGTTATTAATCTTGCGTCTTGAGTGATATTTAATTGGTTTTTATCATGTAACATCGGAATAAAATCATGCCCTAAAAATGAGGTGAATGCGTCATTACAGTTGTATTCATGCATACGATGAATGCTTGAGTATTCCAGAAATACTGCAACACAAGGAGGAATACTTCCCTCTTGAATGAGCTTATCTAAAATAAGCGGTGCCGGCATGGGATTTAAATAATCACTACCATCTAAAAATAAAATCATAGGGTAAGGTGTTGCCTGTTTATCGTAATCAGGAGGCAAATAGACCCAATATTTTCGTATCGATTGCTCAGGATTTTCGTAATAGCCTGGAACATTTTTTAAACGAGTTTCCAAGAAGTTCAGCTCGAAAGAAAAAAATCGATGTTCTTTTTTACATCGCTCAGGATGTTCCTTTGCTTTATCTAAAGAACAATCAGTTACAAAAGTTGGTGCATTAGGTAGCTCAATAATGGATTCCTTGCCAAAAAATTCGCCGGGATTGTCATAATCCATATAATAGGTTATTTCCCGTTTATTTCTTGGATCAGTTTGAACGCAGCCTTGATTAAATAAGTGCATTAATAACATTTGTGATTCTTTGAATTTTCCTGTTGGAACGGGGTAGAGGCTTTTAGTATTTTCTTGTTCTGGGAATTCCTCTTTTGGGGTATCTTCATCAACAATGAGTACGTTATACGAAGAGCGAAAAGTGCGCGGCAATATCAAAGTTAAGTATCTAATATCAGTGTTTGGAATAGCTTTAAATTGACTCTGCAAAGAACAAGGTAATCCAGTAAATGTAGACCACAAATAAATTGTTTTTTTATCGCTTTCCTCTCTATATAAAAAAGTGACCAAACACTGCTCTGGCTGATTTGGAACATCTTCAATAATGGGTGTTTCAACCCTTTGCCAAATTTGATCGTTTTCTTCTGTAGAAGTCGCTACAGCTAATTCCTCAATAAGATGTTGTAAATAAGGTGAATCATATTTTGGCATAGATACTCCAGGAGAGTTAGCATTACATCATCCTATCCATTTTAGAGCCTTTTTAAAGAGATAGGTTTAGCTTTATGGTTGTTCATGATATAAAGCAATTAATTCTTTACTCGAAGAACATCCTAACGAATCCATTAATTTAGCAATAACTCCTTCGACTGTCCTATAAGAAACATGGGCTTCACGCGCAATTTCCTTAGCCGTTTTTCCTTGAGCCAACAACTTAAGGTATATGGCTTGTTGCTCAGATAAATCAACTTTCGTATGACATACTTTATGGTATAATGTGAAATCTTTTTTCTCCAAAATTGTTTTTTTGGGCAGCATTTTTTCATTTCCCAAAATAGCCTTCGCAATACAACGCGTATGCTCTTCTAATTTGCCATCATCACCATGAATAGTCAGTGTAGCCACTTCTTTATATAAACTATCGCGCTCGTCATGTAATTGATCAAAAAAATCACTCAAACTTGGTATAGGCAATAAATTTGCTGGATTGCGTGCAGTACGCTCGATTTGAACCGGAGTACTCACATCCAAAAATACAGTCATTTCATTTCGCAATAATTGACAATTTTTTAAAGCTAGAACAACACTGGAATCGGTAGTTACGACAATGTGCTCTTGCGTGCAAAGGGACTTTAATATGTCAAACTGACACTCATAAAAAACATCACTTCCGGGGCTTCCAAGTATTTCAGACAAATGTCGTCCAACATGAGATTCTAACCCTAAATCTGCATCGACAAATTGCCACCCTAAAGATTGCGCCACAGACTTAGCTAATAATCCTTTACCAGCACCATGATGACCAATAATAAAAATTCGTTGAGGTTGATTCATTCTTACTAATCTCCTAAATCCAAATGATATAATAATTATACAAATAGGCCATAAGATGCATCAATACGTAGAACTACGTGAGTATCGAATACGTGATTATTATTTTAATCTAACAGAAGAATTAGTTTTGGGAAAAATAGCAATGTTTTTCTCTTACAAGCATTCACTTGAGAAGATACTCATTGCTAAAATAACAAACAAATCATTGATAACAATTTCTACGAGTAAGTATTCTATGCCTAACTATCTGTATCTCACCTTACAATCCGAACGACTTCAGTTAATTCCTGTTTCACTAAAATATGCAGAAGATTTATGTAAAGAATTTACTGCTGAAATTACAGAGCACATGTGGCCAAGTGCTCCGAAAACACAAGAGGAAATTAATCAGCACATTTCTGAACAGCAAATTAAAATGCAAGCAGGCTCAGAAATCGCATTGGTCATCATCAATAAAGAGAACCAGAATTTTTTAGGATATGCTTGCCTACACCAAGCAAATACAAAGACACCTGAATTAGGCATTTGGTTAAAGAAAAGTGCTCATGGATTTCATTATGGTTTTGAAGCGATGAATTTATTAAAAACCTGGGCTGAAACTAATATGGTTTATGATTATCTAAAATATCCTGTTGTAAGACAAAATATCTCTAGCCGGAAAATTGCTGAAAAAATGGGTGGCATTATTGAAGATGAATACATTAAAGCAAGTGAGTCAGGCAAGTTGCTTGATGAAGTAGAATATCGATTTTATGGTGCAACAATGACGAATACACAATCCAAAATAAATATTACTGCAGCCTTAGTACGTGAGCTCATTACGCAACAATTTCCACAGTGGGGTCAGCTACCTATTCAAACTGTAAACAATAGCGGTTGGGACAATAGAACCTTTCATTTAGGTACAGAAATGCTCATTCGCATGCCCAGTAGCGCCGAATACGCAGGGCAAGTGGAAAAAGAACAAACATGGTTACCCAAATTAGCCCCACTTCTTCCTCTTCCCATACCCGCCCCACTTGCGATGGGAAAACCCAATGAACTGTATCCTTGGAAGTGGTCCATTAATCGTTGGCTTCCTGGGGAAACGGCAGCAGCTACTCCCATTAATGATTTATCTGAGTTTGCACATGATTTAGCTCTATTTCTTAAGGCGCTCCAAAGCATCAACTCAATGGGTGGACCTCTTGCGGGTCCTCAGAGTTTTTATCGCGGTGGTGATTTAGCAGTTTATGATTCAGAAACACGAAAAGCCATCGAAGATTTGAAGGACACTATAGATTTCCGTGCTGCAACAGAAATTTGGGAAAAAGCATTATCAACTTCTTGGCAGAATCCACCCCTTTGGGTGCATGGTGATGTCAGTGTTGGCAATTTGTTACTTTCTCAAGGAAAATTAAGTGCAGTTATCGATTTTGGCCAACTTGCCATCGGCGATCCTGCTTGCGATCTTGCTATTGCCTGGACATTATTTGAAGGAAAAAGTCGGAGCATTTTCTTAGAAACCCTGGCACTTGACCCAAACGCTTGGGCACGAGGACGTGCTTGGGCTTTATGGAAAGCAATGATGTATCTTGTTAACCAACAAACCGAGATGAATTTTGAAGCAAAAAAAGCATTGCGCACGATTCATGAGTTGATCGAAGATCATAGGAAATGATTATGAAGACTTCTCACATAGAATGGGCTCTTAGTACCTTAAACGATTCAGGGTATCTACTTGAAACCACGAAACCAGAAATAGTTCTCGATACAGCCTGGTCAGAAGTGTGTCGTTTTCAAACAAATCTTGGGTTGGTCTATTTGAAGAAAGTGCCTTCTGCATTGTCATTAGAAGCCAATGTCATTCAGCTATTGCAGAAACAATTCAATGCCCCTGTTCCGCAAATCATAGCTCATAATCAAGAACTTCACTGTTTTTTAATGCAAGATGCTGGCATTTCTTTGCATGAGGTCTTTAAACAGGAAGTTAAGCCCAATCTTTTAATTGATATGATGCATCATTACACAATGCTGCAAATAAACTCCGCAGATAAAATAAGCTTGTTTCTTGATTTAGGTGTCCCAGATTGGCGCCTGCAGCAATTGCCAAAACTTTATCAGCAATTACTATGTGAAGAAGAGCTATTGATTGGTGATGGATTAACCCGAGAAGAATTAAAACAATTAAAAAGTTTAGATGGTAAATTAAGAACTTTTTGTGAGCAATTAGCCAGTTTTAAAGTACCTGATACTTTTGGCCATGCAGATTTTCACGGTAAAAATATTTTAGTGAATCCCCATACTCATCAAACCACGATGATTGATTTAGGGGAAGTTGTTATTACTCATCCTTTTTTCTCATTCGTTAATTGTTTGTATCGAGTAACAGAATTTTTAAAATTATCAACCAGTCAATATAGGCAATTGCAGGAAGCTTGTTTTAAAAATTGGCTATCGATAGAGTCATCTGTGCATTTGTTTGAAATTATTGCAATTATTCAGCAGTGTTGGTCTATTCATGCGGTGTTGGGCGAGTATCGCCTAATTAAAAGCATCGACCCAATCGCATTAATAACATTGCGCCGACAAGGCCGATTTTCTGGAAAATTAAGAGCTTGGATAGATCATTAAGTCATTATTTATTGTCGAATGAGTCGGATATTTTTTCTATCAAAAGTATTATTTTTGCTGGAGCGATAGGGATTAATATCCAATCCTCCACGTCTGGTATAACGTCCATAAACTGTTAATACTTCAGGTTTACAATAATTCATAATATCCACAAAAATTCGCTCTATGCATTGCTCATGAAATTCATTATGGTTTCTATAGGAAACAAGGTATTTTAATAAGCCTTCCCTATCTATCTTTTTTCCTTTGTAAGCGATGTACACACTTCCCCAATCCGGTTGATTGGTGACTAAGCAATTTGATTTTAAAAGGTCAGAATACAACTGTTCTTCCACCACCACATCTTGAACACTAAGAAACGATGGCTCAACCAAATAGACAAAGCACTCGACATCGAGGTGATCAATGCACTCGCCCGTCAACATTTGTGATGCAGCGTATTGACTCGCTTGTTCCAAGGAATAAATTTTAACTAAAACTGGTGATTCAACACGTGCCTCCAAATCTTTTTTAATCGTATTCTCTAACTCATCAATACTTTTTATTTTGGTGTTATTGAATGAATTAAAATATAATTTTAATGACTTGGATTCGATGAGCTTTGGCGAGTTACAATCATAAAAAATTTCACCAATCCCGACCACCGGTTTTCCTTTCTCGTTGAGCCAGGAAACTTCATAATGATTCCAGCAATCAAAACCCACAAAAGGCGGATGAGCAGGATCAATGCCAATTTCTTGCCGCTTACCCGCTCTGGGGATAGGATAGAGCCGATTAGGATTGTAGGTGGAATCGTAGTCCGATTTTTTACCTAACTCTGATTCACTAGCTGCTTGATATTTTTTTAATACAGGATCGCTCATAGTATTTAACTCCAATATTTCAATAATTTTTGCACTACTTTGCCAATTGATTGGCTGGTTTATTTCCAATTGACTGGCAATGTAAGTTAACAAAGAGGCTGCTTCATTTATTTTATTAGCCTTTTCGCTCAATTCGCGTGCTTGAAGGCTCATTGATGCAGCCAGATTAAAGTTTGGATTCCCAATGATTTCTTTGATGGTAGATAAAGAAAATCCAAGGAATTTTAAAGTGATAATTTGTTGTAAAATGAGTAAATCAGCTTCAGAATACAAACGATAGCCAGAATCAGAGCGCTTTGTTGGTTTTAACAAACCTACTTCATCGTAGTATTGCAATGATCGAATTGAGAGAGAGGTCATTTGGCTGATTTCTTTAATTTGATAATAGTTCATAAGCATCATCTCCTTAATTGATGATTCTAAGCTATCACGCAACGTGAGGGTCAATACTTAATTAGTAATAAAGAATAAAGGAATTTTTTGTTTCATGTTAAAATGTGCGACTCTATAGTTGTATTTACCACATAGTGGCTATTATGAGCTCAGATTCTATTCAATTAAATCAAAATCATGGGGGACCGCTCCATTATCTGGGAAATAGGAACCTTACTCTTCCAGATTTGACAGGGCATATGTCCCCTGATACTAGCTGGTTGAATGAGCATTTCTCTGTATTATTGGCAAATAGTAAGGGCCAAAAATACAAGAAAGCCATTGAGCCTTTTGCAGGTTCTGCTTCTTGGAGTCTGGCTGCAATGGAGATTGGCGTTGCAGAAGAATATATTATCAATGACAGCAATAAAATTTTGATTAATACACTTCTTTTAATTAAAGATAACCCTGCTCTTGTCAAAACTTCTTATACTGCCTTAATAGAAAAATATGATGCCTCCCTATCGAAGAAAGATTTTTTCCTTGAAGTGATTGGGAATTACAACCAAACAACTGATGAAGAAAAAGCGTTACTGCTCCCTTTCATCATTAATCATTCATGGGGCGGAATCCTTTTTTATGATAAGGAATTGAATATTATCTATCGCGAAGGTGAACTCTTTGAAGGAAAAAATGCTAATCGATTTCTTGAGCATGCGAATTTGTCCCTAGAAATGTTCTTGAGTGAGATTGACCGAGTATCTAACCTTCTTAATGCGAATCAAGTTTCATTCAGAAGTGGTGATTTTATGGACGTGATTTCGATTGCGACACCTGGTGATTTTGTGGCACTGAATCCTCCTTATCCAGAGAATGAACATTCGACGCTTGAAAAAGCTGGGATGTATATTGAACTTTATTCGCCTGAAAAACTGCACCAGAATTTGGTGCAAATCATTCAACATCTTGAAAGCCAAGGTATTCATTACTACATGACTTATGGATTTTATAATCCAAAATTCAGAAACTATGTCTTAGCTAATGAAAACCAGCGGCCAATTAATTACTTTCGTGTCCTAGGCTATGAGCATTGTGCTTTTGGAATAGGTCTTGATCAGATGTATTTTACGTCCCAATTTTCAATTCCCAAAGGTATAAACATATTCAAAGCGGAGGGAGTTTTGGGTGCCCAGGATATAACGCCTGAAGAAGCACTCAAACAATTTAAGTTGCTTTCAAAAAAATGTTTTGCTGTTATTTACCGAGCTTTTATTAAGCCTGAGCTTGAGATGGAGTATCAAAAGGCCTGGCATCAGGTCGCTTCCTATTTTGTGCAATATCGCGGTGCATTAGGTTCTTGCCTGCATAAAACTAACGATGGTATGTGGCTTGCCTATTCTCGTTGGCCTGATAAAGCTACTCGAGATGCTTCTTGGCCAGGCGAAAATGCCCCATCTGAGATGTTACCCAATGAAATTAGAAAAGCGGTTATAACCATTCAAGAGTGTATTGATCAAACGCAAAAACTACCCGAAATTACTATGGAAGTTGTCAATGATTTATTGTATTCAAACTAATAGAAGATGTAACTCATGAATCAAGCGCAAATGAATTACCAACTAGAGCTTGTTATAGACGCTAAGCTACTAGAACAGCAAGATAAAATTATTCGTGATGGGATAGTAAATTTTAATGCTCCTTTTACAGGAACCAAACCAGAGCGTTACTCAATCTATGTGAAAGATAACGAGGGTATTATTATTGGCGGAGCTATTGTGTACGCTCATAAAAGCTCAATATATGTTGATGTCCTCTGGGTTAAGGAGGAATACCGTGGTCTTGGTATCGGTGCTGAACTATTGCACAGCGTTGAAGCCGAAGCAATTACACGAGGAATTCCAGCATCGACATTAGATACTTTTTCTTTTCAGGCAGAAAGATTTTATTTAAAACAAGGCTATCAGCATTTAGGCACAATTAAAAATTATTTAGAAGGGCATGATCGGATCTATTTTAGGAAGCAATTGTAGAGAGGAGAGCATATCCCCCATAAGAAAATATGCCTTGAAAAAAGAACAGAACAAACGAAGCATCTATTCTCCAAAGTTAAACTTTTATTGGAAATGCTCGTAAAAGTTCATAAACAAATTAGAAAGGAAAAGGAGGTAACTTATTCCTATCTTTAAGCCAAAATGGATGATGCCATTCTTCATAGATGGAAACAGGCATATTGCTTTGTTTAAATTCATCAAAAGATAAGTCGCAAAGAAACCATTTAAGGAATTCCGCGCAAGTTTCCGGGCTTATTAATTGACCGGACTGATAAGCCTCATCAAACATTTTATGTAAATGAAATGAAGTTGTTTCTCTTAAAATTTTTTGAATTCTTGTATCCACCTCCCCTGGAATAACACAAGACACACCAATATTTTTCTCTGCTAGCTCTTTTCTCACAATAGCAGTTACTTCATCCAAACCCGCTTTGCTGGCACAGTATGTTGAGCTTTCTTTAAGTTTCAGAGTCGCTGCTCTTGATGTAACAAATAAAATCCGAGACTTCTCAGGCATCTGCGCGGCAAGTAGTGCTGTAAGTTTCATTGGAGCTAATAAATTAACCTGAAAAACTTCGTCAATACTGTCACAATCGTATTCGGTCAACGGACGTGGAGGACTTTTCATTCCTGCATTTTGAACTAAAAGATGAAGCGGTATTCCAGAATCATTAATAATTTTAGCAACCTGTTCGATATCACTATTGCGAGTAAAATCCGATTGAATGGGAACAAAACGAGAATATAGCGCTTTAGTATCCTCTAAGCTGCTTACATCCCGCCCTGTTCCATAGACAACCCAGCCGTCACCTAAAAGAATTTTAGCAAGTTCAAGACCAATTCCATGGCTGGCTCCGGTCACTAATGCAGCTTTATTATTGTTGATGTTCGTCATGAAGCATTCCTTGAAACTTAAGTTACGTTCGTGCGGTATGGTAATCAAAGTTGGCGAAAGTTAAAAGGTTATTCCTAATTCATGTGTTACTAATTGAATTAATTCTGGAATACTTGCCTTGACTTGAATAATAGTAGATAAAACCTGAAGCACCTGCTCAATACCAATGCCCTGCTGCTCTTTATCAGAACTAAAAGAACGGTTTATATTATATACTAGCCAATTGATCCAATTGCCAAGAACACCATAAAAAGCAGCTTCCAAATGATCCTGATTTATTGTTATTCCAGAAGACGCATATGTATTTAGCATTTTTATAAATAAAGTTTTATTAAACAGCGGAGTAGTAATTCCACTCCAATCAAGAGCACAATTGACTATTTCATAAGTGGGATTAAGTTTTCGCGCAGACTCCCAATCAATGAGAAATGGAGTATCATTTTTATCCCATAAAACATTTTTTTGATCCAAATCACCATGGCTTACTACACTACTACTTTGTAGAATAGGTATTGTTTTTTGATAGATATCGTTAAGCTCAATTATAACTCGTTGATTACTTTTTAATTGCTCCTTAAACACCAAATTTTTGCTTGCTGACTGGTCTATTAACACACTAATTTTTTCATTGGGATGAATATCAAATTCTTGAGCACTTAGCTGGGGAACATTAAGATTAATAGGATGAATTTCAGCCAAAAGAGTGGCTATTTTAAGCGCATGCATCTCAGATATAGCGTCTTTATCCAATGCTTTTGCTGTTATCCAAGGATAAACAAGAAAGGCCTCATCTTCTGAAAGGATTAAGTAATTATTTTCTAATTTTAGAGCATGAACTGCGGGAATAGTACGCTGGGAAAATTGGAAAGCTATCTGTTCTGTCAATTCATATTGGGATTTAACTTCTTCAGTCAATTGGATGCTGCTATTGAGTTGTTTTACAGCAAACTGCGAGCCATTGCACTTCAGATACCACATTTTATGTAAAAGACCGCCATAGACTCTTTGAGGCAAGTCAAAAGGTTGGTTCATCTTTAATTTTTTACAGATTGTTTCTAGTTGACTTCTATTCACTATGAGCCGCCTTAAGAATGCCTTGTGTCTCTGACTCTTCATTAAAAAATTTAACAAAAAATGTTTTGCTTAACTTGGGATTTTTTTTATTGATTCTCGTAAATTCCGGCATAAAACCGCACTTTTTATAAAACTCTGGAGCTTGAAAAGCACTGGTCACCAAATTGATATTATTAAAGCCCTGACCTTTGAAGTGATGTTCAAGAGCAAGTAATAACTGTTTGCCATATCCTTTACCACGATAAGCACTGTCTACCCAAATATCATCCACATAAATTTCTGCAAACGCAGTAAAGGCATTAAGCGCACCAAAAATTTCTCCATGGGCAGAAGAAATGGTCACTGAAAAACGTCGATAATTGACGTCAATACCATGCTGAGCCTCATAGGCAATAAATCCATTTGTCATTCGTTTTTCCGTAGCTTCATCAAGTTCATCAACAAATTGGATTTGATATTCTTTCTTGCTTTCTAAAGGCTTGCTGCATTCATGTGCTGTACTATCAAAACGAAAAATAACTCGTTGTGGTTGATGCGGATCATAATTGATTGTTTTAATTTCTTCCTGGAAATTGCCCATTGTAATTTTTGAAATAGTTTTGCGCCAAAAACTAAGCCCTCGCTTATTTTCTGGAATCACAGAAACCTCCCATAAGCCTGGATGCATTTTCCATAATTCAGAGGAAACTAAATAACCTAAACCTTTGCCTTGAAACTTAGCAGTAATAAAAAACTCGCCCATATTCCATGCAGTATAAGGGTAAACTCCTTCGTGATTTAATAGAGCAAAACCAGCTAATTCATTACCAACTTTAATCAGAAAGGCTTTTCTTGTCGGCTCTTCAAAGTATTTTTTAAAATCGAAGCTTTCATACAGGCCATCGGAAGGCAAAGCCCAATCATCTGAAATAAAACCACAGTCACGCGAGAGTTCATATACATAAAATCGTGCCATGTTTTGGATGGTAGGATAATCATCTAATGTTGCTGTCTCAACTTTTAAAGCAGAGTGTAATTCTTTGATGTTCACAGCATTTTCCTTAAATACAGTTTCGCCATATGACCTTCATTCTGATATCCAAGCGATTTGTAAAAATCATGGGAGCCCTCTTTCGCTCGCCTAAGTCCAGATGTCAAATCAATGATACAGGGACTAAACTTTCTGGCAAATTCCTCAACAGTAATCATAAGCTTTTTACCTATTCCTTGATT
>NZ_MKTO01000023.1:0-89325 GCF_001897665.1 Legionella sp. 39-23
ATTAATGACAGAGCGCGTGCAAGCGTGTTCAAAGATGTTTCAATTACCTAAATTTAAAATTGAAGCTTTACTCCATGGGGTTGTTGCATTAGATGACAATACCATGCAAAGAATTGCCGATGAGCTTGAAGTGAGCACGGACTGGTTATTTGGCGATGCAACTAAGGAAAAAACAAAACACTAAAGCATGTTCGCAAGGTGATGCCTTCCCTATATGTGTTTGGGTAATTCGTTGACAAAAAAAGTAGGCTGGGCTGATAAGCCTGAGGGAGTCTCAGGCTTATCAGCCCAGCCTACACATTGCCTTGCAATGTTACATCCTAATTACAATTCCCTTGAATAACACAGTTCACCAGGCTGCTTGCAAAGTGATAATTATTGTTTTCATCATGAATAATTTCCCAGTCGAAAACGCCTCCAAACCCTGGATAAGTTCGTGGGGGAATGTAGGTATCACAACTTGATGCGCTGGCGATTCCGGTGCGTAAGCATTGTATGGCGCGTTTGATTGTACCAATCACTGCGGCGGGTGAGCCATCACTTTGTCCTGAAGCGTTAGGTGCGGGATAACCCAAGACAACCTGCGATGGGGTTAAATAACTCATATAAGGTTGGAACCCAGTTTGCTGTCCTGAACGGGTGGTTGCAGGCCAATTTTCCAGTAAATCGGTAGCCATAGCTACTGACGCATTAGGACTACTTGTATTGTTGGGGTCATAACAAATGAGGTCTATTCCATACGTACACCCTGCGTTATACATTTGAATGCCGACCCATGCTAAAGATTGATGTGTTTGCATCACCAAAGAAGCATAATTTCCCCATGTTGCATCAAACCCTGAGGTAGCGGCAACATTCGCAGTTTGTGGTGCTAAAGTAAGAAGCAAATTAGGATGATTCGTATGCATTGTATTGATGATGTTGGCTAAAACAGCGATATCACCTGTAGGATTGCTAAAAGTTCCACCTGCATTCAGCCCACTTTCAATATCAAAATCAAACCCATCAAAATTATATTGAGTGACTAAGCTTTCTAATGAACTAAGAAATTTTTGTTCAAATGCAGTCGGTGAAGAGGCTGCTGATACTACTTGATGAAAATTTACCGTAGTATTTGCAATGCTTGATGATGCGCCACCTAAGGAGAGCAATACTTTAATGCCTGCGTTATGCAGTGACTGAATATAGCTTGCTGATACGGTATCGAATGCGGAGGTAATTTGACCGGGGTTTGTGGTGCTAAAGACTCCAAATGCCACGAGGATATGGGTATAGCCAGCATTAGCCAAATCAGTTGCAGATGGTGGCGTATCCCAACCGGGCAAGTAACCTATAATTCTGCCGCCAGTGCTTGTATTTTGGGTATACGTAATGGTTTCAGTAGCAGAGGAGGATACAGTTAAAGGTTGAGGAGAATAGCTTGTTGTATAACCATTTACTGATGTTGCGCTCACTGTATAGATCATTCCATCCGTTAAGCTCACATGAGTTGTTCCTGTTCCATTGCTTAGGGAAATGGTTTCATTGACCGGTGTGCTGTTATTGCTTGGCGTAAAGGTTACATTAATGGAAGAAAGAGAAGAGGGCGCTCCTGTTATGGTAACGGGAATACTGTCTTGAGCTACCTGTACGCAATTATAAGTGAGTTGCACTGTTGGTGCGGTAGGGGCTGCAACAGCTGAGGTTGGAGTAAACGTTGGAGTACAGTTGTATCCATTATATGCGATTACTGGTGTAGAAAAGGCATAGCTGACTCCATTTGCTAACTGACTAATCACGTTAGTTGTGCTCCAATTCACTTGGGCATTGGTTGCACTTTGAGTGTCTAGACGAGTTAAGGTCACGACTGGATTACCCGTATAACCAGATAATTGAGAGGGTAATGCGCCTAAGGCGAGATTGATATTCGCTGCGGTTTGCATTGCTGTATAGTTAATTGTAGAGGAAACAGTACTGCCTGCTGCAACTGTGAGGCTTGCAGGGTTTGCTACGCCTTGATACACGACACCGTTACTATCCGTTACATTAGTTGGTGAAACGGTATAAGTTCCGGCCGCCAGTCCAGATATCTGTTGTTGTCCAGACCAGGGAACCTGAACATTCACTGTTTGCCCATTTAAAGTTAAATTAACCACCGCATAAGTTTGGGTTACATTCGCAGGCTTCGCTGAAGCATTTATTAAATTGATGTTGCCAGTAGATACCGGGGAGTTTAAATAAACTAAGACACTATTGGCGATATAATCTGCAGCAGGCTCGCCATAAATAATAGTAAATGAACTTCCTACAGGAAGTTTACTATTGGCTCCAGGATAGGTAGGAAATTGTAAGGGGAGTGAGGCTAAATAGGTGCCTCCACTTTGAGGTTGTGATGTAATTTGTAAGGTATTGACTGGATAAGACAAAGGTGAAAAATTTCCCCAAAAAGTTGTCTCCAGATTGCTGCTATTAGAAAAAGTTATCGTTGAATTTTGAAAATCTACGCTTTGATTGCAATTGTTGGTTAGTTTCAACGAAACGGTTTTCCAGCTACTTGTACCTGTTGCGCTGAAACTGCCTGCGATACACGCAGTGGGTTGCGGGGCAACAATTGGTGTTTTGGCAAAGCCATCATTTAAGAAAAACATGCAACCGACTAATAGTCCTATTTTTTTCATAAATTCCCTTAATTTTCATTAGATTAGTGATTGGGGGCATTAACAATAAAGAGCTTTAGAGTTTAATGCAAGGAATTTTTCATAACAAAAAGCACAGCTAGAGCCATGCTTTTCTCATTGAATTATGCCTAAAAAACTTTAAATAGAAGCATCTTTATCTTTGATTTGTGGCCATTGCGCATCCGCTTTTTTAATGTTGCCTGGAATATCTTTTGCCCAAATATCCTGAATTTGTTTATTCAGATTAAGATAAAGTCGTTCATCAACAATTTTCCATGCTAAGGGATCGCTGATGACTTTATGACCCGAAGCAACACCGTAAGCACAGTAACCGCCATACGCAGGTAGATATTTTTCTGGATTTGCCGCAAATGCTTTTTTATTTTCCGTCGTTGCAAAAATGTAAGCAATGCCATGATACATTGCTACATGGTTCCCATTCCCATGCACGGGGCCACTTTTTTGTTGATAGGATACAAGATCATAACCTTGATTCCCAACAACACTGATTGAGTTATCTACAGCGGCTTTTGCAGACAAAGGTAATAAAAACAATAAAAAGAAAAAAGATAAAAAGCGTGAATGCAAAAAATTCATATTATTACTCCCTGTATTGAATTAACTAAAATGTATCGTCAGTCATTGTTCATTCGTTTCTGCTGCACATATTTTTTAATCATTACTTATGAAACCCATTATAATCCATAGCCAGTAATTGTGATTCTTTGCCATAGTTTTCCGAAAATGAGATCAGTTCAGATAGATTTTTTTCACACCAGCGAATTGCAGTAATTGTGGGTAACGTATCCTTATTTTTTTGCACAGACCATTGAGCATGTTCTAACAAGAGGCTGGCTGCATAGGTGCGAGCCAATGCATACGCTAGTTGCCGTGCACCAGTTTGTTGCTCCTCAATACTCATTTGAGGTATAGAGAGAATGTAGGTTTTTAGTTCGTGCATTGCGTGTTGGGTGTTCACTTTAGAATGAATGAGCTCCTTTTGGTTGATGTGGTTCAGCCGTTTCTGTATGTCGTCGAGAAAAAATATCGCCGCATTTTCTTTATGAATCGCGCGCAAGGCATCAAGACTGAGAATGTTAGTTGTTCCTTCCCATATGGAGAGCACTTGAGCATTTCTTAATAATTGTGGAAGGCCAGTATCTTCAATATAACCCGCTCCACCAAAAGCTTCTAAAGCTTCACTTACCAGGGCAATTGCTTGTTTTGCTGTATAAAGTTTTACTAGAGGGGTCAATAGTCTCAATATTGCCTGTTCCGCTTCTGTTGCTTCACCTAGTTCATCTTTGCCCAATAGTTCAATCGCATGAAAAACCAGATGGAATGCTGCAGTAAATTCTACTTGCATGCTTGCCAATGTTTCCAGATGGAGCACATGTTTTGACAAAGTGTGACCAAATGCGACACGCTTTGTTGCATAATCACGAGCAAGTGCGATCGCGCGGCGCATATAACCAACAGCACAACAGGCATTGTAGATGCGTGTGATATTAAATAGAGATGAAATCTTTTTAACTCCATCACCTGCTTCGCCAACGAGTAGCGCAGGGGCATTTTCCAGAGTTAATTCTGCTGTAGGTAGAGCACGAGTACCTAACTTGTCTTTTAGACGATTAATCCTAATTCCATTCAGCTTGCCCATTTGATCTCTAAGTTCTAGATAAAACAAACTTAAGCCTTTACTGCCTTCGGGGGCGCCCTCGATACGAGCAAGAGTCATGGCAATTTGGGATGTTGTGGCAGATGTAAACCATTTAACGCCACTGAGACGAAAATGGGAGCCATCTGGCCTCGCAATTGTTGATGTGCCACTGACATCAGAGCCACCCGTGCGTTCAGTCATCCATTGACCAGAGGTCCAAAAATAGCTGGGATCTGCAGAGGTTAAATGGGGAAACGCATGTTTTTTTAAGGATTCATCTGCATAAAGCTCCAATGCTCGCGCAGCACCATCAGTCATCGCGAGAGGGCATGAGTAAATTGCCGATGAAGGATGAAATAAATACAATTTAGCAAATTGATGTATACGTGATAATGCACCATGCTTGCGTTCATAACCTATAGCAATTAATTTTTCCTCTGCAGAGATTTTGTCGAGTTCTTTCCACGCATGAGATACTTCAATACGGTCAATGCGTTTACCCCAGGGATCATAGGGGATGTGTTGCGGTGGATAGGCTTCAGCTTCTTGCCCTAATTTATAGATGTCTTCAATTGTTCGTTGGCCGAGATGATATAGTTCAGGTTGAATTTCACTGAGCATGGAAGAAGGGAGCTTCCACTCCAGATACGTTTTTAGAACCCGATCATCATCATATTGATTACCTAAACGTGGGGGCGTTTGAAAAAAGTCACTCATCAATCTATTCCCTTAGATTTTTAAATTTGATCTATCTTAACCGGTCCAAAGATAGGGAGCAATCTAGGGTTAATCGAGCGAACGGTAAGCAGACTCTAAAACCTTTTAATTTTTAACAAGAAAATAAAAATAAATTTGAACTTTTCTCATAAATCTGACATGGTAATTGCGGCGTTTTAAAAATGAAGCACTGAAATGAGAAAGGAGTCTAAGGTGAGTAATTCACGTTTAATAAATAAGGAATTGGCAGTTGCTGTTGTAATGGCTCAATTTGTTGTTGGTTTACCAGCATTTGCAGGTGGTTTTCAGTTAAATGAGACCAGCCCAAGCTTGCAAGGTTCCGCAATGGCTGGTGCTGCAGCAGCGAATAATGATGTTTCCGCATTATTTAACAATCCGGCAACATTATCTACTTTGCTACAAAACCAGATATATGTTGGAGCAAGTGAGTTTATCCCACAAATCAGTATGTTTGATGGAGCAGCTACCCATACGTTTAATGTACCAGGCACGCCACCATCAACCATTTCTGGCGGTGTACAAGGAGATTCATCAGAACATAACATAAGTAATGCGGTGTTCATTCCGCAAGGTTATGTTGGGTGGCGTACTCCTCTTGATAAGTTAACATTGGGGCTAGCAGTTGTTGAGCCATTCTACTTATATAATAAATATTCAGAAGACTCCGTTTTACGCTATGCGTCTGTAAAGACCGAGATTAATTCGGTTGATATTAATCCTTCACTTGCCTACCAAGTGAATGAAAAACTGTCTGTAGGTGCTGGTTTTCAAGCCCAATATTTAAAAACAATTTTTTCTCACTTTGATGGAATCAACACTGGGGTTCCTCCTATTGATGCATTGATTGCAGCAACAGAACCAACTCATTTGAAGAGTGATGGCTGGGGTTATGGCTATACGGTCGGTGCTCTGTATCAACTGGATCAATTGACACGTATAGGGGTGAGTTATCGTTCAGAAATCTCTACCAAACTTAGTGGTCATGGTGAACAATATACGATTATTGGTGATATAGTTCCTTCACCTGCAACTACTTTTTTGTTCAATACTGAAACCTCGGTGAGCAATACTCTGAGAACGCCTGGGGTGCTAACTATTGGACTGGCTCGTGATATTAATCAGTGGACTCTTAAAGCAACAGCACAAGTGAACTTCTGGGATTATTTGGGTGATCTTGTTGTTTCTACCCCAGATGCTTTTGAGACCGTTTATGTTGTTCCAATGAAATGGCACAATACCTTCTTTGGTTCTTTAGGTGCTGATTATCGTTACAACTCTTCGTTGACTGTACGTGGAGGATTAGCCTGGGATCAATCGCCAATAAACGCTCAAAATCGTACTCCTCTGATTCCTGATTCAGATCAATATTGGTTAAATTTAGGATTGACTTACGCAGTAAACAGCCATTTCTCTATTGATGGGGCTTATTCACATATTTTCATTCATAAGCAATCTGTAAGCATCAACCAAGTCAATGAAGGAGTGCCCGGATTAGTAGCTCCTTTAGAAGCGAATCAGGTTAGTGCTGACTACAAAGGGACAAACAATATAGTATCAGTAGGCTTACGCTACAGCTGTTAAGTCATTATAAGGAGATAATTTAATGTTAGCCAAAATGAGAAAAAGGATATTACATGCCAAAACACAATTGACAGTGTTAGTTGGCGTGTTTTCTTTAGGTTGTGTGCTGTCCAATACTGCTCAAGCAGTTCCATTTAGTGAAATTAGCCAAGTGATATTCTTTGGTGATAGTTTAACGGATAGTGGTTTTAATAATACGTTTACGCTCGGTAATGGAATACCTGATAAAGCGCCTACGTTTACAACGTTTAATGGCTATACCTGGGCTCAGTATCTTGCGAATGATATCTTAGGTGTGCCTCTGCTACCCCCTGGCACTTTATTTCCATCACTTCAGGATATGATGACCAACAATACGACTCCTATTTTTGTTGATCCAACTCGTCCTCCAGCACCACCAGTTGTGCCACTTCATGGGTTTAATTATGCATGCGGAGGTGCTAGAACTGCAGCAGAGCCTGGCATCACTTTCTATTGGGCACCATCTGTGCAACGACAAGTTGCCAACTACTTAACTACTGCACCAAAAACACTGGATCCTAAAGCAATGTACTTCATTTGGTCCGGTGCGAATGACATGCTTTTTGGAATTCAGTCACAACTTAATCCAATTGAGTTCATGCAGTTGATCGACCAGACCACAACTCAAATTGTCCAGCAAGTTGAAGCGCTTAGTGCACGAGGTGCTAAAAGAATTGTAGTCTTGTCTTTGCCTAATATCGGAGTTACTCCATTCATAAGCGGATTGGCTGTAACAATAGGGGATCCAACGCTTCCTGCAAATATAAAAAATCTCAGTTTTATGTTTGACTCACTGCTCAACCAAAAACTGGGTGCTATTGCAAAGCGTTATAAGCGTCATGATGTTAAAATTTTATATTTTGATACTTATATGGCATTGGATAACCTAATCCTTAATGCAGAAGCAGGGGAACCTACGGTTGTCAGTGGGCAATCTTTTTTATTTGACAATGTTACAAGTCCTGTTTGTTCTGCTCCATTGGCTATTTTATGTCAACAAACTTCAAATAATTTCCTTTTTGCTGATTCTGTTCATCCTACTGATATGGCTCATCGCGCATTATCGTTGGAAGTGAAAAATCAAATCAGACAATGGGCATAATGTATCGCAGACCTTCTCCTATTACTGGGAGAAGGTACCTGCTAGTATGCTTCTCTCTTAACAAAAGTTATAGAACCATCTCCTGTCGCTTCTCTTCTTGTGCATCTGCTTTGGGTTCTTGTTGCGTACCGGCAAAAAAATCTTAATCTTGAGCGCGTTACCTCATAAAAAGGGAGCGCAGGTGTAGCTATCGCCGCATGAAGATGACATCCTTATATTTGAATCGAGTGTCCATTAATGATCTGTACGCTTTGAGGCTTTGCTTCGGAATAGTAGTCACGTTACACTGTATTTTTTAGTATGGGGTAATCAGCAGAGATGAAACTAAGAACACATAATCTTTTAACTTGGATTCCTCATCTTTTCTTGTTTTATAAAGAAAAGGTATTTCGAAAATTATTACCTATCACAATCGTTGTCACCATTTACGCAGTGATCATTGCTTGTTTTTTTGAAAATGCTACTCGCCATAATCTGGGGCAATTTCATTTGATTTTTAGCTTTATCCTAACCATAGTTATTGGTTTTAGGGTAAATGCTAGTTATGCTCGTTGGTGGGAGGGAAGAATTTTATGGGGATCAATTGTTAATAATTGTCGAAATTTAGGTTTAAAATTTGATGCTTTTATTGGTTTGCAAGAACATCCTGATTTTTATGAGTTGTTAAAAAAATTACCGGTTATTATCAAGGCTCATTTACGAAAAGACAGTAAAGAGATTCAAACTGAGCTGCTCTCTTTATGTATTCATGAATTTGAGGGCAAGCACCCGGTTCTTTTAGTAACTCAAAAAATGTATTGCCTGCTCAATCAACTACGTCAAGAAGATAAGTTACAGCTAGAGCAATACTTGGCTTTAGACACGCATATGGCCAATTTGATTGATATGACTGGGGGCTGTGAGCGAATCGCGAATACCCATGTGCCACCTGCTTTTGCCTTTTTTGTAAAACAAGCGTTACTGTTTTATACCATCATGTTCCCTTTTGGTTGGGTAGATACATTTGGATTTCTGGTTATCCCAATGATGGTCATGATTGTATATATTTTATTGGGTTTGGAAATATTATCTGAAGATCTGGAGGAACCTTTTGGTAAAGAGGATAACGATTTACCCTTAAATATTATTGCAAAAAATATTGTTAGAAATATAGATCAAATAGCTGAATCCTAGATAAAGTTAAGAATTTAGTATGTTGTGTTTCTGAGAGGGTAGTCTTGTATGCTCTTGAAAAATATCAATACTTAGGTTAATTTTTGATTCGTATAAGTTTGGCGGCATCAGCAAAAAGGTAAACTGCATGTATAATCATTAAGGCTGCAGATCCATCATGAGATAAGGAGATTCAAATGGTAAGTGAAAACACATCTGTTGGAGAACATTGCTACATACATCCAAATAAACGCATTTCTTGGACAGCTGTTTTAGCTGGTGCATTAACCGCATTGGGTCTTAGTTTCTTGTTGAATCTTTTCGGGGTTGCAATAGGACTTAGTGCTTTTAAAACCATGAGCAATGGCTCCATGCTAGCAGCAATAGCTGGTATGCTAGGAATAATTATAGGGGTGGTAATTTCTTCGCTTGTTGCAGGATATACTGCTGGCTATTTAGGACGTTTGTATTGTCCTGAACGTAATTTAGGCGTCATGTACGGTTTTATTACCTGGGTCATTGCATTAATTTTAGGAGCTATATTGATAGGGCTTTTGAGCCAATCTGTAGCAACCTATACTAATTCGATTTCTCGTACTGTAGTGGCGATGCCAGTCACAGTAAATCAAATTTCAACTCCAGTAGGTACTACCAAAATTTCTTCTGCAATGAAAAATGGCCAGAATGAGGCAGTAGTCGAAGTTAATGTAACACCTAGTAATCTTACTTCTGGGGCATTCATCATGTTCACGCTATTTTTCTTAGGCGCTATCTTCACGTGCGTTGGGGCAAGTTGGGGAATGCGTTGTCAAAGAGATGATGACCCATTATAAATGGAATTAGACGCAACCGCTTTTGCCTACATTATTCGGAATGTAGGCAAAAATTTCCAGATTAATTGCAGTTAAAATCATTAGGAAATACCACTGAAACACTATTATCTGGACCATTTAAAATGACTGGCCCTGCTTTTAAGACACATTGACCAATAATTGGTCCCTGGAACATAGAATGTAGCGGTGTTGTATATAAAGTTGCGCTGATGGTTAGAGGCGCTGGAGAACAAGGTATTTTATCTATGGATTGAGGTGCTTTTCCACCAAGCATGGTAAGCGATCTAGCAAACCCAAATTCATTAGTCACATTAAATGCAACATTTTGATCAAATTGCACTGGTGGGGTAGCAACGGCAACTTCTACTTTGCAGCTCAGATCTTCATTGGCATACACAGGAAGAAAAACAGAGCAACTGATAATAGATAATGTGGCTACAAGCGCTTTTTTCAACATAATAATTCCTCATCGGTTTGGGTTTATTTGGATCTAACAATGATGCGGCTCAATCCACATCTTTAGAAGACTCATCACTTCCTAATGAATACACTGATTTACCACATAATGATCAATAAATCCATAAACTTAGCAAGTTAACCATTAATAACCAGTCGGGAAAATGAATAAGTACTTACTCTAATTGGAAAGTTTTTTGAAACTGCTATATTAAGTAAAAAATGACAAAGCAGGCTGGGTTGTTAAATCCATGGTTTAAAAAAAACCAAAATATAAAAATTAAATACAAGGGAAATAATGGCTAGCAAAACCATTCTTAAAAGAAACCAATTTACTCGATTTATCCTGATGATTATTGGCGTGATTAGTATGGCTCATGCTTATGCATTTTTACCCAATGCCAGCAAGCAAATCCATACGATGCCGTCTCACGTGCAAGTTAAACCTGAACATAATCGAGAAATCATCGTGTTAATCCATGGTTTGATGCGTACATCCCTCAGTATGTGGCCATTAAAAAATTATTTGAAAAGACAAGGGTATGAAGTTTACTCTTACAGTTATCCATCGCACAAGTACAGTATTCAAGAGCATGGGCGTTTCTTAAATCAGTTTATTAAAAATTTATTAGAAAAAAATCCAGGTGCTCGAGTTAGTTTTATAACTCACAGTCTTGGAGGTATTATTACCCGGCAGGCATTATCAACCTGGTCACCAAAACAATTAAAAAAAATAGGTTGCCTCATCATGCTTGCCCCACCCAATCAGGGCTCAAAACTGGCGAAACTGTCTACCGAAATGCTCCCTATGTTTACTTTCCCAATAAAGCCATTGGCTGAATTGAGTTCTGAGCAAACATCGTATGTACATCACGTGCCTGTACCAAACATTAAAATTGGGATTATAGCCGGGCGCTATGATGCGAAAGTTCCTCCTGATTCGGCTCGCTTGCAAGGACAAAATGAACCAGTAGTTGTTAACTCCAATCATACCTTTATTATGAATAATACAACAACCAGACAATTAATTATGAGCTTTCTAAAAACAGGAACGTTTGCACAGGTGGCAGAGCGGTAATTCTAAAAAATTGTAGCCTGGATGCGTAGCGAAACCTGGGTTATGGCTTTGCCTTCACCCGGCCTACCATTTAATTTGATTTATTGTATTGGGACTTGAAGGCTACCAAATGGCCATTGCCATTTCTAAATCTTCTTCTTCGGTTTTTGTACCCCAATCATAATCTGTTCCTTCATCATAACCGCGAATCATCGAGCTCAATGTACGGATAACAACAATAAAAGGGTGAATGACCACACTGACTGCACTGAGTGCAAAACCCACCAAATCGTCAATAAGATTTATAGTGTGTCCAGGTAAACTAGGCCAAGACAAAGGATTTAAAAGACAAAAAGGTGTAATCAATACGCGTAATAAAAATGCAGTTAAATCATAGAGGGCACGTAATATATGGCAGAAAAAGCTTGTAATGGCATCGAGATGAAAACCGAAATTATAGTAAGGATAGAATTTGAACTCAGCATAAATTGCGGAGGCTGCAGTCGATGTTGCACTGAAAAAGGTAGTCAGAATAACTCTCCTGAGAAACAACAGAGCGCCATCTTATTCCATTTTTTATTATGACGCTACTTATTTGGCCTCTGTATTCAAGAGTATTGTTTTCTATTTGAAATAACTGGTTTTAAGAGGAAAATATGGGATGAAGTACCATTTTATGACCCCAAACGATGTGACATTGTCTGTGTTTCTGTAAAAATTAATTCAGTAATATTTTTACTTAAAAGATCGCGTACCGCTTGTTTTTTTTCTGCGGTAGACAGTTCTATATTAGAGAATAAATCTTGATATACTTCATGTTCATCGCTAAAAGAACCGAGACAAAAGCCATTGATTTCTCGAAGTTGCTGACATAAATAATTGAGTGTATCTCCTCGTTCATTGTTTGGCAGCACACTTAGAAATTCATTTTCAAGTTCGTCAGGTTGAGCATAGGTTGCCAACAGCAATAAAGTATCTAATACCTCAAGGCGGTTTATTTTTTCAGCTTCATTAGCAGTTTCCGAAAAAATACAGCGCATGGAATCAATAAACTCTTTTATCTTATTTTTCTCGAGCTCGATTTTTTTGAGTAGACGTTCATTCATTGTAGGCCCTCTCTGATTTAAAAATGCATTATATCGTATCAATTGCATGCTCCATAAAACTGATTTTAAAAAAACATCTGATCATTACATACCGTTTTTGTTTGAGATTGAGCATCAATTATTTGTTCGACGATTAAATCAATATCCTCGTGCATCAAACATTCCTTCTGAACCGCTTTCAAATTACCGAGATGACCATACAATAAAAGCATGTGCAATAGGGGCGTCTCAGTTTTATTTTCTTCAATTTTATTTTTTACCTGTTTTGGATCGAGAATTTTCATGACAATTCCGTTATTGCTCTTTTCAACAGTTAAACAGGGCATGCTATTTTCACCTTGCAATACAATTTTAAATCCGTAATCCATTACTGCAAATAATGAATCAATCTGGAATTCGGGGTGTTTTAATTTATCTAAAAAAAGTTGTTGATCACTTTTAGCACCTACATTAACTCGAGCTTTATTGAAAAAAGAGGCTAAATACAGCAAGGAACCTTTATTATGATTAATTGTGAGTGTTTTTTCTCCATGGGTATCGACGGTGGCAATTAAAGGAGGAGTTACTCCTCGTGCCACATTCGTATTGTAAAAATCTATGGTTATATTAGGCGCACAATAAACTAATAGATTGAGACTTGCTGTTTTATGCATATGGAGCAAGCTGGATGTATTGACATATCGACCTTTATCAGCAGAACCACTTTCTTCTTGTTTTGCTCTATCATAACAACGTTTAACCACTTGAGACATGTCATCCAAACAGGCACAGACTACGATGGAATTGTTATTTTTTTCCACTAAAGCTTTTTGTGATGATTTATAGGTCACTCCATCAATGAGTACATTCGGTCTTTTATCTTTCTGGGCATGCATACGCTCTTCAACAAGTTCACTAATCAAATAAGCACTGTCTTGAGTGCGGATAAAGGCTTGATCGGTTTCCTGTTTTTCAAATTCTTCTGTAAATGGCAGACAAATGCCTCGATAATCATCGGTAGCTAATGAGACATAATCTTTTCGGTCTTCTTTTTTAATATATTGACTGGAAATGGTACTCTTTCCACTTCCCGCAGGACCTAAAAAAACAAAGTCATGGTTATCCGTTAACGGATAAACCGTTTTTTTCTCCAGTTTATGTTTTTGAGCTAAAGCATCCAGATGGTCATCTAAAAACATGGACATCGTTTTGTTTACTACTTGTTTTTGAACTTTATTCCTTTCCATGACCAAACAGGATGCAAATTTAGATTCATATTCGGTGCTGCTTTTACTCACGGATGGGTATAATTGTGCCATTCGCTCATGAGCTCTTTGCACACAATGTTGATAACTGTCTGCTTGATATTCCTGAGTTCCTGGCCAAATTGCCATTAGTTCTAAGCAGTGCTCCTGTGATTCCATAATGCTATGGAATAATTGTTGTGCCAGTTGATTTACCTCTTCAGTATCCACTCGATAGTCGGTAATTAAGCGTGTCGCAATATGCAGCAGCAAAGCCGTTGGCAATCGGGGTACCAGAACATCGGTTAACCATTCTTCATGAGCTACGTTCGCATGTGTCAATTGCTCTTGGATGTCACCTTCCATAAAATTAGGTTGTAATATACGATTATAAGATTCCTGTAGTTTTCTCTCTCGAATGCTCCATCGATTAAAATCTTTCAGTGTCAAAACATACCTCATATTGAAATGAGTCACTGCTGCTTCTCTTACTTCGTTTAATCTTCCATGGACTAATTTGAATGTTCCTTCTGGAAGATCTGATTTTTCACTAGTTGGTTTAATGACCTCTACTTGCGGACGTAAGGTTTCTAATGACAGTATTTTATGACCCGCATGCATAGAGCGTCTGAGCCTGATGCTGTCTGCTTGTTTGGGGGCTGGTGGTGTCTCTATTGCTGGAGCTGACACTGCTTTATGAGAATGAAGAATATCAAGCAATGGTTTGTTGAGGGACAAACGAGTTGCCATCTGTTCTTGCCCGCGAACAGGGAGTTTCACTACTGGTTTGGAAGTTAAGGACTTGTCGTGCTTTTTATTATAAAACTCAATACCTGAAGCAATTACCTCTTTAGTAAATGCGCTGACGCCTTGAATTTCTCCGTCTAAATTACCCGGGATTACATCAAGTATTTCATTATTGCGATCATAAAGGATTGTCATCACATAATCATGAGGATTCACGTGCGTGTAAGCAATTTCACCTAACTTCGTTTTACCTACAAGTTCTGCAAAAGGTTGCGAATGGAATGATGTTTTACCGCGAACAATATAGAGAATTTTTACATCATTCATTCCACCAAATTTGATTGCAACATCAAATTTATCTGTAACAGAACGTGTTCCATCGACACCAGTAGCTGCCAAGGTAGAAGCGGTTCCGGCGCGAATTTCATGTTTTTTAACATTATTTTCTTGTCCAGCCAATAAATGACCGTCAGCGGAATATTCACCAGTACGCGTCATTTTCTTAGCAAAAACTACGGTTTCATTTAAAGAGTCAGTTAAATGGCCTCCTCTAAAGACAACAGGTGCCGGACTCATACTTAATTTATCATTTTGATAGCCCTGTACCGTATGATAATGATGAACATCATTTTTAAGATACGCTGTAAGGTTCTTTTTAAGCTGCTCTCTAAAAACAACAAAAGGGCTTAAAACAAGTCCTGACGGATCTGTTAAAAATGTATGCTCGCTTTTACCCTGTGCATCGCGAACTGAAACATAGTTTCTATCGTTCACTAATCCATTCACTAGATGCACCAAATTTAATTTCCAAATTTTGTCTTGCTCAACACTATCTGGCACATATTGAATTAATTTATCGCTAGATGAGTTAAAAAGAATTCTTTTGATAAAATGTTCAAAATTATCTGCTGTTGTAGGAAACGCATCTCCAGGCTTTAAAAGCGGGGTTTGTCTGTAGAATTCTTTAAGTACTTTTAAATGAATGATCAGTTGCGTTATTTTCTCATCTAATTCGTTGTCTTTTTCATGGGAATTGTCATCAAGGGCTGCGATTATCGCTGTAATTTTTTTCATTAAATCGCCGACCGCATCGATCTCTTTTTGACATTCCTCACTTAGTTCTGTTGGCGTTTTCATTTGTTTTAACCAGGCATCAAGCTCATGGTTATAGCGTTGGCAGGCTCCTAAAACCAATTGATCTTGTAAGCGCTCCAAATTTCCCTGACTTAACCACTGATAAAGATTAAATTGATATCCTTCATCTTTAACCAGATCAACCGCTGGTAAATGGGATAAAAATAAGCTTGTACCCACGTCACTTTCCAAAAAAGCAATGCCTTTATCTCTTAATGCTGCAGTATTATTAAGAGCAAGATCTCCGGTATGACCTCGTTGTGATGTAATTTTCAAAAGATTTGGCAAATGACTCTTTAACTCTTCTTCGGTGGTATTTGAGTCTAGGGTAAAATCCAATTCGCTGAAATTGATTGTTGCGCTGATTTCGTTTCCGGAGAGATCAATAACTGTATATTTCAGTGCGTTATCGAGCAACTCAACATACAAGGTATTGTTATTTAGTGGTCTTGACTTTGGAAATTGAAAACTCAAATTATAACTAATAGCTTGGTAAAAATTTAATAGTGTTTGACTATTAATTTCTTTTGGAATCTCTACTTGATTACTTTTTATTCTGTTTTGATTAAATTCAGCGGTAAGATATTGGGTAAATGATAAAAGGAATGATTCATATAATGGTTCATTTGCCATAAATGTAATGAATTGATAATAGTCATCCTCGTCTGTTATTTTTTTGAAATTGGGAAAGCTCTTGGATAATTTTTTTTGTGTATATAAAAATTGGGTAAATACGGCATCAAATTGTTCAAGACTGACAATTCCCGCTGCTTTTAAATGTTCTACGGTGAGTTCTACAGATTTGTGCACACCAAGATGTAATGCCAATTTTTGAAGAAATAAAGAGTAGCGTGGATTGCTTTGTAATTTCTCTATTACTCGCTGCAAGCGAGCCTCATTAAATGCCTCTATACCCATGCTCTGAATTACTTCATCTTGAATATCAACTTTCTGTTTTTGTGCATCTTGAAGAATAACGAGAGCAATTTCTGGAGCGATGTTATCCCATCGGTAAATAACGCCATCACTCGCTTGTTGTTGTGAGTAGCTGCTAGCAGAGAGGGCAATTGCCTGACGCAAAGTGCGATGAAATTCATACCGAGGCAGATCTGCATCAACCAACGAGTCGAAATTTATACGCTGCTTAGAGTATAATTTATGCATATTATCGCCAACATGTATAACTAATGTTCTATGGTTTATAGCATAGCATTATTAAGATTTTATTAATTGGAACCCTAATAACTCGCGATGAAGACGCAGCTGCTCTCCAAAATAGTGTGAGGAATGAATTCGAAATATATTAAGTGAAGCAGAATAAAGTTGGCTTATCAAACTCAATGACTTTAGGGACGCTCACCGGCACACATACATAGCGTGCTCTGATGTAATTGCTAGCCTCTAACTAGCAATACCGGGGTTTTGGAGATGCGAATGACTTCTTCGGCTACACTTCCTGTAAGGAGATGATGAATTCCGCGCCGACCATGGGTACCTATAACAATTAAGTTAGCAGACATGGCTGTTGCTTCATCAATAAGTTTTTCCGCAATTTGGGGTTTAGAAGGGATTAACTCAGAAAGTTTCATTTCAAATTCTACTTTCGAACGACTAAGTATTTTCTTCATTGCATTTAAAATACCCTGGCCTTGTTCTCTAGCTAATTCAACAAATGTGTCGCGATCGACATCACCTTCATAGAGGGTATCAATTATATGAATCACATGGAGCGTGGAGTTTTGACTCTTTGCAAGTTTAATCGCTTCTTTTAACGCTAAAGAGGATGCTTTAGTATCATCCACTGCTACCAAAATTTTTTTGTACATAGATGAGACTTCCTTGCCAATTAAATTATTTATCAATAATACCTAGTTTTGCCTGCTTGCAACAATACATTTCCATTCTATATATCAGGACGTTTAATCCAATTGATAAGCCATTTTCCTTCATTCGTGCGTTCAAGACAGACGATAGTTCCCGGGACAAAGGCAACAAGGGGGGTGTCTTCATCAAGCATGACAAGTTTACCAA
Source organism: Legionella sp. 39-23 (assembly GCF_001897665.1). Taxonomy (NCBI): domain Bacteria; kingdom Pseudomonadati; phylum Pseudomonadota; class Gammaproteobacteria; order Legionellales; family Legionellaceae; genus Legionella; species Legionella sp. 39-23. The sequence goes on from NZ_MKTO01000023.1 coordinate 17,499, forward strand.
TCAATTTGCCTATAAAAGGCATGTGCCCCACCAACATCATGTTGTGTTGTTGCTGATTGATTTCCGTTACAATCGGATTAACATCATCTAAAGGCTCCAGACCTTGATGAAATTCTATCTGCTCGGAAAAGGCTAAATTGGTTGCCAGTATGGATGCAGTTTGTTCCGCTCTGCGTTTGCCGCTGTGGAGTAGACGAGCAATTCCTATTTTTTTATGACTAAGAAAATGGCTTAAATGCTCAATCTCAGTTGTTCCCTTTTGAGTCAGTGATTGCTGGGGATCAATTTCTTTTCCTAAACTTTCTCCATGCTGGACGAGATATATTTTCATGCTGGTTCCTTCCTAATTGATTAACTCCTAGCTTCGCATTTTAAGGATTTCGCCATGTTCCACTAACTCAAATAAATTAAAGAAATGAGGAATAATGTAAGTATAGTTGAAGCAAAGGACGAAATGCATTTTGGATATTAAGTTTAAGTTGCAAAATGAACAGGGATACATCGAGGAGATATACTTGCGAGAAGTATATAGTATTATTTGTCGATTATAGTTTGTTTATTACATCGGTATATAATTTTACCTGTAGCAAGCTCAATGATTTCTCCTTCGGTTCCAGAAGGTTCTAAATCACATCGTTCACTTAAATGTATTTTTAAAGTGTCGATATTTTTTCCAGTGGTTGTAGAGATCACTTTATTCTCAATTTTAATTCGTGCTTCATAAAGATCTTTGGGGCTGAACGAGTTCATATCCAATACCTCCAATTTTATTGTCCCTATATATATTATAGTTAAGCGGGCTCAATAAATGCACAACCGGAGTTAAAATTGTTTTTCCATGTGTTTTGTAGCCTGGGTGTCGCGCAGCGAAACCCAGGAACATTGGTCATTGAAACCCGGGTTTCGCTGCGCGACACCCAGGCTACACAATTAGTTGCATAAATTTTTATAAGTAGCAACCAAACTGTTGGGATTAGAAACAGGTAAGTCGGTATCAGCACTCCACATAATAGCACCTTTGAGTTGCTTGCTCTTGATAAATTGGCAGACCTCCTTAATCACTTCTGGAGATTGGTAGCCAACAAATTGTTTTGCTGAGGCATTGTAAAGATAAGATCCAGTAATAAATGGATTATTGCTCTCATCAAAGGCTTGGATGTGGTAGACCTTATAATTGAGTTGATTTATCAATTTATCTACAGCTTTATAAGGTAGTAGACCATCTTGTATCGAATATTCAGAAGTAAAATGGCTTGCAGCAGTCCACGGTTGTTCAAAACCAGGAAGAGCAAGGTTTTCACCAGGCTCGACACCAGAAAATCCTCGACCATAGGCTGCTAAGCCAACTTGTAATTTTTCTTTAGGCATTCCATATGCAAGAACCTGTTCTGTAATGGAGTCCGTTGCATAGTTAATGGCAAATTCATCTTTGTGATTGGTGTCTGGTTGCTTTAAATAGGCATGAGCGGCTGTATAGGGATCACTGCTTTGCGACCAAGGGCCATGTAAATCATAAGTCATTAAATTAACGCTATCGGCATAATTTGCGATTTGTTTAAACCAACCGCCATCTACCGAGTCATTAATTTTTTCTAGGTAATCTTTATTCACCGTGATGGTTACCGAGATATAGGCATCTTTTCCTAAGGTTTGTCGACTGGCTTTGACTAAATCAAAAAGATGTTTGTAGTCTGTCAGAGTGTTTGCATCAGGAGGTAATTGCCCGCCAGTTTGTAGATCAATAGGCGGTTCAAAATCATAATCAACTCCCTTTAAATTTTTGAAATGGTTCATCCAGGATTTAAATTGCTTTAAAAATTTATCTTGATTGGCGAAAATGGCTGCAAAAGTAGCGGTGCTGATTCCTTTATTTTCTGTTGTATTTGCCCCACCAACCGCAATAATGCGCTTTGCAGTATATTTGTTGGAATGAATAAAGGCGCCAAAACTGTTGAGTTGTCCTACACCTTTTTGGTCGGTGTAAGTAAATAATTCTTTTTGTCCTGTGTTGCCATTGATTTGCACCGAAGTACACGCGCCTTGATTTGCAGTACAAAAATCAAGGAAGTCTTTGGTTTCTGGAGGTAAAGGTGAGATCCAGGAGCCTTCTAAAGGCAACTCACCCCAAAGATCTGCAAAATGCATTAAACCATCCCAACTAGAGGGAATTTGATACTGAGCTTGATTGGGATCTTTACTATTCCATACTTGTAAAAAACTCCAGGCTATGACATCTGCTTTATTGAATTGAGCGACCATTTCCGGATTATAAACATACGCTAATTGTCCGTAAGGTCGACCTATTTTATAAGCACCATCATATTCATAAGGATTTTGACCATACATAGACCAATTGGTCGTATATAAAGTTAATGTTGCATTGGCTACTACAGGAATCAGAGCTGTAGTCAGCATGGTTAAGCGAATAATTTTCTTTAAAAAGGTCATTATGAATCTCCAATGAACAAGAAGTTGAATTTTAATTCTATTGATTGGCAGGTAACTACTGTCATTTATGACAGGGGCTCATAAGATTAATAATTGATACTCTAATGCCTTAGCTAAAGATTGATATTTATTTTTGGTACCTAATTTTTTATTGATTTTTTGGATGTGAAAATTAACTGTTCGCTCACTGATTTCAAGCCGTTGGGATATCTCTTTGACAGAATGTTGCTCTGCAATCAATAGCAAACATTGAATTTCACGCTGGGTCAAATGAAAAGCCTCTTTTTCGCTGACTTGCTCTAAAAGATGGGTTTGGATGTAATGGTAATAGAGATGTGCTGCAACAAAAAATTCATACTGCGCAGAGGTGTCTTGTAAATTACATTGCTGATTTTGCATTTGCACCAATAACAAAATTGCAAAATTATTATGTGGTCCATGAATAGGGATTGATAAACCTGCTTCTGAACCAAAGGCAATGGAGTCTTTACGCATGGCACGTTCTGATTCACTGGTGGCTTGTGCTAACTGTTGTTTTAAATTCCAATAAATCGGCAAATGATTGTTATAAACAAAACTCAGCGTGCTATCGATATTTTGGTATTGTTCTTCCAGGTAATGTTGATGCCATGATTTGAAATTGGCAGAACACATGTCATATTTTAAATGATTGGCTGAGTTTGGATGATATGCATAATAAGTAAATGAAAATGTTGTAATCCCTCTTTTACTTAAATAATCACTCAAGGTGAGATCACACTCAGCAAGTGAGCGTGCTTGTACCAATTCATTTTCTAAGGTTGTGAGTAAGTCAATCATACTGATTCATCACTCTGAAAGTTATCATGACCAGCATGATATTTGCGGCAAAAATATAAAGAAAAAAAACAGAATAACCAAGTTGTTGTTCTATCCAGCCACTAAACGCACCAAAAAATACATAACTTAAGGCCATAATAGAGGTACAAACAGTATACATTGACATGGGATAATCACTTTTGTTGGCTACTCCCAAAAGATATCCCATATAAGTCCCATTGGCTAAACCTACTGTGAATTGATTCAATAAAATAACAAGATACAGCAGGGGATGGTTTGTATCAAAAAGAGGGAATAAAAGATAAAGAAGATGACCAAAAAGCAAGAGGACCGTTACGTTTTTGACGCAATGTTCCAGTTTATAGTGCGTAATAAGCCAGCCTGAGATAAAAATACCCAACATCAAAAATGTACTGCCAAAAATCCCATAGAGCTGTCCAACCTGATATAAATTGAGCGCCAATCCTTCGCGATCCAACAAAAATAAAGGGATAATTTTTTGCATCTGTGCTTCGGAAAAATTGTATAAAAAAATGAAGAGTAATATGGGATAGATTTTTTTATTAAAGAATAGTGTTTTAAAAACTCGGTGATAGTTCGAATTAATCGATTCTGTTGGTGCGTTGTTTTCTGGGATTTTAGTTATATGATAACAGGTGAGTACAAATCCTATAACAAATAAACTGAGAAAAAACATTCGCCACACATTCAATTCATAATGCAAAGCAAGGCTGCTCATCAAGGCCAATAACCCTCCTTTAATGAACAATCTTCCCATTTGATAAAAAAAGCTGCGCCAAGCGACATATCTTTTCTGTTCTTTATTATTTAAATTAAGTAAATAAATACCATCAGAAACAATATCATGGAGCGACGAAATAAAGGCAAGGCTTACAAAACCCAAGGTACTGATGATAAGAAAATAGGGAGTATCGACACAAAATGCCATGATCATAAAAAGTAAGCTGATCGTGGCTTGACCATAAAGGATTAGTTTTTTCTTCGTAGCACGATCCTCTAAAAAAGGAGTGAACAGAGGCTTAATTGTCCAAGGCAGCATAAATAAACTGGTTAAAAACGCGGCATGTGTATTGGCCATCCCAAATTGTTGATACATGATGGTTGCGATCAAAGTGACGACCACATAGGGAATACTTTGAAAAAAATAGAGACTGGCTATCCATTGATAATTCTTTGGAGATACTGAAGAGGGCACGTGCTACTTCCTATCTATTGTTGTGCACATTGTAACATAATTGGTCATAAGTAAGAAATAGCTTTGTCAATGAACTATCACATACAATCCTCAGGCGTTTACGACAATGAGATATTTGAGCCTTACATGTGCTCTGCTGCAGGATAAAATTCTGACTCATTGGACTCTTCCAGTTCAGTTCTTATTTTAGAAATGTAACTATCCAGCGATTGTTGCTGTTCTTCGGGATGTTGGCTTATTATTCTCTGTATGCGTTCTGCAACAAGCAACATATCTTTTGCACGCACTGCTCTGATTTTATATTTAAGACTAAGATTCTCATTCATGTATGAGATAATTTGTTGTGTGTTTGCGGGAGTTTTTACATCGATGATAGGTCTGGCACAATATAACTCAAGATAGATGATTTCTTTCACTGAATTAGAAACAGTGGGCTCCATCAGTTGGGCTAATTTTTGTAGATGTTCCGAAAGATTTGTTTTACATGATTTTGCATCCATGAGCCAAGCCGCCAGAGAAAAAGTATTATCTTCCATGCCATAAGCTACATTGGATTGATAAATGTATCCCCAAATTCCTTCAGATGTTTTTTCATAAGCCAGCATGACGTAGGAGTGTCCTGGTATATCAATGCGAATTATTTGTGGCAAATTTTCTTGGAGTGCTTTACTTAGCTCGATAATTGATTGTGCCTCATTTTTTACTGTTATCATTTCATCGCCGGTTATCAATCGACACAATGCGTTTGCAATATCACCGCATCCCACGGGCGCGAATATAGCTTCAGATATGGGTGTATCGAGTATTCCAGTTTTTTCCATGGATAAGAAGATTTTAATTGTGAGCTCTATGTCTATTCCGCATATTGCTAAATACAGACGAGCATCTGCTACGCTATTAAAACGTCTCATAAAGGCAGACAATACCAGCCTTCGAAAGGCGTTATCAAAACTATCGATTGAAAAATGTTGATGAGAAGGGAAAAAAGCAAATTTGCTTTGCATGAAAATGGAAGAAAATTTTATATTGTTATACGATATTGCAACTTTTTGTTAGTTGTTGCAAGAATTATAATCAACGAAAGATACATTATGCGTGAAGCTAAAAATCATAAATTTTTTATACAAATCAACACAATTAAGGTTCATGCTCAAGCGATACTCAATCGTTTAAGAAAACAAAACAATGCTACTCATATAGTGCCGGCGATTAGCCTTATTCTTGAAGGAGAACAGTGCGATAATTCTTTACCTTCAGCAGAGATTATTATTTTAAACTCTCTTTTACATCACCCTGAGCAGTATATTAAGAATATCGATCCACAAGTCAAAGACGCCATTCATTCTGAAATAATAGAAATTCTAAAGGATTTTGTTGGTGAGTTTAATAATGATTCAGCTCTCTCAATGCGCGCGCCAATCTTTTGAATATATTTTATAACGTGTGCAACCTACATGAGACTCGCAAAATTCAAAGCTGGTTTTATAGTGGTACTCAGGATGGGTTTTCAGTTCTTTCCGTATGCAAGCATCTGTTGGTGCATAAGTATAATATGGCGGCCCACTTTTGTCATATGCGGACTGAAGAATAATTACTTCAGGCTTTATTTTTATCACTTCGCCACATTGCCAGTGATACATATCTTGCTGTGCGCTCATTGCCTTATTGTTTAGACAATACGAATCTAAAAAATTCAAATTACTTCGGTAACTAATGAGACCAACATCACCTAATGATACCCATGAGCCTGCAGGTACAGAACGGTCCAGCCAATCTGCAACTTGTTCTCTTAATACGATTCCTTGTTGAGGATTAAGAGTATACGTACGATACGCTTTTAGGCTCATGACTGGAATGAAAAAAAATGCGATATTTCCTGAAATAATATATAAAGCAAACACATAAACTTCCTTCCTTTCGGGTATCAAGCGGTCAAGAAAACTCATTAACCCCTGCAAAGAAAGAGGGAGAATTAATGCAAAAGTAGCTAGAAATAAACGATTGAAGAATGCTGAAACAAGCTCTGCTTTCCATAAGAGCAGCAAGTAAAGAAGTGTTGGCAACCAAAAAAAATAATGCCGCTTATCTTTTGACTTATAACTTGCCACTGCCGCAAGCAGTAAAAATGGCCAGGCAAAACGTAAATAGGACCAATCTAGTACAAAGTTAAATTCATTGCTAAACCCTTTACAATAAATAGGGTTGGGGAATATCCGACCAAAATAATGCCACCGCCATAGAAAATAGGGCAAAAAAACGGCAGCGAATACTAGCCCGCTTGCAAAAAGAGGCCTGTAGTATGCTTGCGAAAAAGATGGGTGATCCCAAAGTGCTAATGCATAAAGTAAAAGAGCGAGTGCTGGGGCTTCAGGACGTGTGAATGCAGTAAATGCAAAAAGTACGCCAGCAAACATCAAGAACAAGGGCTTTGACGCTGTGCGTTTTACAGGGAATAAGTTATAACCTATTCCGCGCAATAAAAAAAACAAGGCAAAGCAAATAAATGCTTGATAAACCGCTGTCTCCATGCCGCTCACAGCCCAGAAAATTTGATCCCGGTACACTAACAGCCAAAAGCAAGGAATAAATGCAAACCAGACTGAGCAAAATAATCTGGACAAACAATATACTGCCCAAGCTGTAAATACTAATCCTAAAAAACCTGCCACTTTTAATAAAAAGAGAGGATCTAAATTTAAAGCGATGGCTGCAGAAGAAAGAAGAAGAAAACTAAAACTGGAATATCCTTCTACTGGTGCTTCTCCAATATTCCACAATAATCCATTGCCACTTACCCAATGTTTTGCATAACGTAATGGAATATAAACATCATCAATAACAAAAGGCCAGGCAGCATGAGACTGCAAAAGAATCAGGTAAGTCCCAATAAGCAGTACAAGTAAGATATATAATTTTTTATGCATGAATTTCATTCATTGAGCCCGTATTATACAAAATATCTAGAAGCCCCATTATTCTAAATCGTGTACGGAGAATTGGTTTTCAATAACAATAGTAAAACAAATGCTATAAAAATCGTATCTTTTTTATTCTTAACAAGGATAATACATTTTGTTCTATGTCCTGTTTGCTTGGGTATATCATATGGGCGTTGAACTTGATAAATGGCTCAAAAAAAATTTGTTAATAGCCTTAGGCTTTCTTGATTATCTGTACATAGCTGGTTCCATCTTCCCCCGCGACAACGCCGTGAATTTCAGTTGCAAAACCCGGTAATGCTTCTCCTATATCATCTAGCATGAGTAAAAAATCAAGAATTGATTGACTCTCATCAGTAATTTGTTCTCCCGGCATAACCAAGGGAATACCTGGTGGGTAGGGCAGAATCATTGCAGCAGAAATATGATCTTTTAATTGCGATAGGGGGATAAGTTGCGTTTCTTGCCTAATAAGTTTTTGGTATGCCTGATGAGGTGTCATAATGACTTGAGGCAGTGTATCAAAAGCGTGATACATCACTTGGGGTAAATTATGTTTGAGCATTAAACCATGGATGGTTTTAGCCAGAGTTTGAATGGACATTTTTTCATAAAATTCGGGATGCTCTTGATACAATTGAGGGAGTATGATTTTAACTGGTACATTTTCATCATAAAGCTGTTTAAATTTATTTAAAGCAGCCAATAAAGACATGGATTTTGCACGAGTAATTCCTAAACTAAATAAAAACAACATCGAATAGGGGCCTGTTTTTTCAACAATGACTCCATGCGACGCAAGAAATTTTTCTACTATTACCGCAGGAATACCCCAATCATCTAATTCTTCATTCTTGATCCCAGGTAAAAGTACCGTTACTTTGACCGGGTCTAAAAATAAATGATCCTCATCGACGTGATGAAAACCATGCCATTTTTCATTGGGTTTTAAAGGGAAACAGGATAATTTTTTTTCTAATGTGGGTTGCCACACGTCAAAATACCAATCAGAGCTTTGTTTTTTTAAGCGTTTTACTTCCATGCGAAAATCTAATGCTAACTCAATCGCCTCATTGATTAAGTCATACCCATGATTACCGGCCATCATTGCAGCAGAGACTTCACAACTGGCAACAAGAGGATAAAAAGGAGACGTACTCATATGCATCATGTAATTGGCATTCAGTATGTCTTTATCAAAAGAACCTTTAACATGGATCATAGATGATTGACTGAAGGCTGCTAATAATTTGTGAGTTGATTGTGTTTCAAAGATCACTTGATCCTTTTTTGGCGTTAGACTGAGTCCAAATTTTTCAGCGTAAATGGGATGAAAATTGGTATAGGGGACCCAGGCACTATCAAAATGCAAATGCTGTACCTTGAGCTCATTTTGCAAATGTTCTACTTTATAAAGTATGCCATCATATGTTGAGTTAGTGATAACTGCATAAGTAGGCCAAGCAGTGGCCTCTGGATGTTCAAGAATTTTATCTTGGATTGCTTTTTCTGAGTACTCCGATTTAGGGATCCCCCCGAGAATTCCATAAGTATTTCGTGTAGGTTTTAGATAAATAGGAACTACATCAACCATCATCAAAAAATGAGCGATTGATTTATGACAATTACGATCAATCACCACGGTATCGCCTGCAGTTGCCGAATACATGCCCACTATTTTATTTGATGTTGATGTACCATTAGTTACAATTAAGGAACGATCACTTTTAAAGATATTGGCTATAAACTGTTCTGCATCACGTTGAGGCCCAGAATGGTCCAGCAAACTTCCAAGTTCTTCAATTGAAATTGAAAGATCCGCATGAAAAATATTTTTACCGAAAAAGTCATAAAATGCGGCACTGGTAGGGCTTTTCTGAAAGGCTGTTCCGCCTAAATGACCTGGTGTGCAAAATGCGTAATTCAATTCATGCACATAACGCATCAGAGCTTTGGTAAAAGGAGGTAAAATCTCTTGTTGGTATTTGTCTATGGCAAGTACCATGCGTTTAAAATCATCATGTGCTAAGTTGGCATCATATTGCAAAAAATCCAGAGTGAGATCAAAGTCACTTAGATTAATGTCAATGGAGGCGTGCTTATTGGTCATTGCAAAAATGGGCAACAATTTATTGTGATTCGAAAAATGATGTAAATCATCGAATCCAAAATTATCCCAATCATAAAGAATAGCAACAATTCGTGGGTTTAAGCTGCTCACATCATAGGCATCTTTTAATGATGTGCATACCGTGAGCACGTAGTTTCGCTGTGTTAAAAAATCCTCGAGCATACTAATAAAATGCTTTTTGTACTCTTCAATTTGTTGTGCATAAACAATAAGAATATGATTCATATAGTCCTTTACATCAATAAGCCCCTTAAATGTACTTTAGCTCAATATAAAGGAAATGGAATATTTTTATAACGATTGATACATTTTGCGTGCCAGAAAAAGTTATCTTAGCAAATGCCATGACGCTTTATTGTAAAAACATTAACCAAAAATTAACAAAATATAGCAAATTAAACTATACTAACCATGCATAAATGTAAATTTAATATACGAATTGATCAAATAATTACAAGGAGTGTTATATGTTATCAAAAAATGCTAAAAAAATTATACTGGTCATCGCTATGAGTGGCTTCATTTCTAATTCTTTTGCAGCTTGGGGCTACCATAGAAACTATACTGTTTGTCGAGGGGGAACCTGTCACCACACGAGTGTTAACAAAGGTTGTGTTAACGGCCATTGTGGTACCACGCGATATGGTAGTACCTGGCATAGATAATCATCGCAAGAAGGTTGGGGGTATGTTGATCCAACCTTCTAAACTTTATATACATCCACATCGTTCTTAAGCTGTTTGGCAATCTCATCTAAATGATGAATGAATGTCATCATTTCTTTGATGCCGATGGAAAAAGTGGAAGTCGTACGATTAATTTCATTCATGCTCTCAACAATTTGCTCAATGCCAACGGCTTCTTGACGAATGGCCACCTCAATGTGCTGGCTTGCAATCGAGGCATCATTAATCATTTTGCTCAGTGTTTGAATGACTGTACCTGCTTTTTCAATCAATTTTGCACCTGAATCCAACGTTTTCGTACCTTCTTCGGTAACAATAACTGCTTTTTCAGTAGCACGTCGAATGTCTTCAAGAATTTTTTGTACTTGCACGGTCGATTGTTCTGATTGTTCGGCAAGACTTCTTACCTCTTTGGCTACTGCTGCAAAACCTTTTCCAGACTCTCCCGCTTTTGATGCTTCAATTGCTGCATTCAAAGCCAGCATCTTTGATTGTTGCGCCAAAGTATTGACCACGGCAGTGATATCACCGATTTGCTGGGTGCGATTATTTAAATCAAGTATGGTTTGGGTAATGAGCTTCATTTTTTCTTCTGAAGCTTTAATACCATGAATACTTTGTTCCACGGATTGTGTACCTAGTTTCCCTTGCTCATAAGTATTTTTAGCGACCTCCCGTAGCGTTTGTGCTTTTTCCATGGTTTGCTTCGAGCTCTTATCTATTTCTTCCAGTGACGCACTGATTTCATTAATAGCTGATGCTTGTGAGGTAATACTTTCTGCCTGCTCATCAGCCGAAGTAATAACCGTTTTAACCATAGAGACTATGTTATTACTGACGGTGGTAATATTGTGAGTAATTGATGCCAAGCCATCTGTCATTGAATTTAAATCTTGGCCTAGATCTCGTAATATTTCTTCTTTATCCAGTTCAAGACGTTCACGGAGATCTCCTGCAGCAACTTTGCTGCTGTATTCGCTAAATTTTTTTGATGAGTTGACTAATTGTTCATATAACGCTCGAGATTCTTCTTCTTTTTTACGCAGCGCTGCATCATTTGCTGCAATCGCCTCTTGCATGGCCCTAAGTGATATAAACAGTTTTCCCAGTCTACCTGTTGAGCGTAGTAAAACTGGCACATTACGCTCACCATGTGCAATTCGTTCTGCAATATTAATGGCATAATCTACAGCATCTAATATCGATTTCTGTGTTACATAAGGCACAATAATAGTTAAAGCAATGGCTAAGCTAAGTAGCCAATAAGCCGTTTGTTTTAAAGAATCTAAGTTTGTATTTATTTTATATGAGTTTTTCGCAATTTCGTTTGAGATATTGTTGAAAAGCCCTCCGACTCTTCTTCCTGCCTTATCAGAGTACTGACCATCAATAAGATCAATCATTTTACTTATAAGGTCGTGTGTCGCATTTCTACTGTCTTCAGTATTATTTTGATTATTAGGGTCTCTATAAGCATTGATTATTTTTGCTTGAGTTTCATAAAGAGGACCATACATTTCTTGAAGTTTGTCCCATTTTTTCTGTAATTCTGTATTATCCAACTCCTTGGAGTGCATTCTTTGATCCCATATATTTCGGTCTTCATTAATGTCTTTCCATAGACGTGCAAAATATTCTTTATCCTTGGGCTCTCCAGTCATTGCCCAATGTTCAAGAATATCTTGGGTTTCATAAATTTGGACATCAAGAAGTTGAGGTAAACTTTCACGACTAATTGTTTGGCTTAACTCCATGATATAATTTATTTTGGGCAGCAATAGCGCAACTAATATCAATACAGGCAAACAAAGCGTCATAAAGCCAATAATCAATCGAGTACGGATCGAAAAAATAAAACCGTGGGGGGATGTTTTGTCCATATCTCTCTCCTATTTCCTATAATTCTAGATTTTTTTTACATAAATAGCTCTGGACTGAACATTCATTCATTTAAAGTTTTAGAAAAATGCAAGCTAGAATTAGGTCGTTCCTATGTAGATACATTACAAGATTCTAAATATTCTAATATGAAGCACTAATATTTAATATAGGCGTGATTAGCATATGTTTTTGAGCCTGAACACAAAATGCGTGGCAAAAAGTCTGTTGGATGTGACAATGGGGAGGTTGGGCCATTTTGACCCAACGCACACTATCAGCAGGGTTATTTTTTAGCAGCACGTAGAGAAATTGCAATGAGAATATAGGTCCAGCCACTGACTATCATATCAATCGCAATAAACATTCCAATGACCCATAATCCACTCATTGGCCAATGTAATAAAATAAGGATGCCAAGTATTAAGGAGGTCAACCCAGCAAAAAAGATCCAGCCCCAGCCTTTGGTATCTCGTAAGGACATAGACATGGTAATACGTGTCACACCAATAATGATAAGTGTCCAAGCCAGTAGGGCGGTAATAATTGTAGAGGCTAATAAAGGATCATATAAGATGATACCCGCTCCAATGAGGTACAATATGGCAATGCCGATTTCCCAAATAGTTGTACTCCATCTTTTATATCTAAATGAATCAGCAATGTGTGATAGTCCGGAGAGCATGAGCAGCGCTGCAAAAAAATACATGCTTACTATGGTTAATGCGATCTCCATTCCTAAACCAATAAACCCTAAGATTAATAGGAGCACGCCAAAACCAAAGAGCCATCCTCGTCGATGTTTCAATGGTTTTGCTTCAGGATGATGAACAACATTATGTGTAGTAGCCATATCAGTTCCTTTTGATTGTCTCACTTTAATATAGCTTATTTTTAATGTTGGTGTGGGCAAATAGGCTTTATTCTAAAAGATAATTTAATCGTATCTATTAAGAATCAGCATGTACTTGGGTAAAACCATGAATTTCCGGAATAATAATGTTGCGGAATTTCGTGCCATTGAACAATCCATAATGGCCGACTCCTTCTGCAAGGAAGTATTTTTTCATGGAATCAGGCAAGTTTTTACATAAACTAAGTACGGACTTTGTTTGCCCTACCCCAGTAATGTCATCATGTTCCCCTTCAATTGCCAAAATAGAGGTGTTCTTTATATCTTGTAAGCGTACATTATGACCACGAGATTTATAGCGACCTGTAGTTAAGAGTTTTTCTTGAAATACCGTATTTATTGTTTGCATGTAAAACTCAGCCGTCAGATCCATGGTTGAAAAATATTCAAGGTAAAACTTGATTATTTTGAAGGCAGCTTCTTTTTGGTTGTCTGCGTATCGATCAACGGCTTTTTGTAGTGATTCCACGTGGCGCTGGAAATTCATACTCATAAAACCCGCAAGTTGCATAAATCCAGGGTATACAAGCCTCATGGCACCTGGAAAACGAGAGGGAACAATTGAGATGACATTTTGTTGAAACCAATCATCTCCCCTTGAGGCTGCTAATTCGTTTACCGATGTAGGTGATTGATTTGTATCTATTGGTCCGCCTAGCAATATCGCTGAGCGTGGTAGATTGGGAGAATTATTAGTAGACATTAGCGCTATAGCTGCTAAAACAGGCACAGTCGGTTGACAAACCGCCATAACATTTAAATTGGGTGCGAGTAAATTAAAATAAGAAATGATGTACTCAATGAAATCATCTAAATCAAATGAGCCCTCAATTAAGGGGACATCACGAGCATTTTTCCAGTCAGTAATATACACATCGTATAAGGGAAGTAAGTTTTTTACAGTATCTCGCAACAAAGTTGCATAGTGTCCGGACATGGGTGCGACGACGAGTAATTTGGGTAAGTTTAGATGTTCGGCATTTACTTTTTTAAAACGAATAAGATTGCAAAAGCTTTTTTTGTCTATTAGTTCTTCTTGAACATCGTAATATTCATCTTGGATTTTTACTTCATTAATATCAAATTGGGGTTTGTCGTACACATTGCTAATTATATGAAATATATAAGAATAACCTGAAAGCCGACGAAAATGACTTGAACTTGTTTCCAATAGGCCCTTCAGTGCATTTTGTCCTTCATCCGACATATAAGGAACGTTAACGGGCAAATTAATATTGTCAGAAACTCTGCGCAGGCGCTTTGACATATTGTCAAAATAATCTGAGTAAGGTTGCAGCAAACGCATATTAAAATCATAGATATTATAAAGATAACGATTATCAAGGGGATTAAAAAGCATATACGTGCCTCGCATATTTTATAACAATGCACTGGGATGGCGCATCACGATACTACAGTAATACACATAAAATTCTAAAATAGCAAATTGCAATTGAGTACAGGATTTCTCAAGGTTTTACCCAATTCTGGGAGTGATAATAAATAGAATATCCCCATCAATTGTAAGTGAAGTATTATCATGGTGTATGGCACAGACCCTAATATCGATAGGAAATGCAAAAAAGCGTAACGAAGTACACTACATATATTGGCCTCCATTGATATCCAGGTTAGAACCTGTAATAAATCCTGCATCTTCGCTTACTAAAAATGATACCGCATTGGCAATCTCTTCGGGTTTTCCAAGCCGTCCTATAGGAATGCTCTTAGTAATCTTATCAATGACCTCTTTTTTCATAGCAGTCAACATCGAGGTTTCAATATAACCAGGAGAAATTGTATTCACGGTGATCCCTTTATTTGCAACTTCCAACGCTAAACTCTTGGTAAATCCAAATAAAGCAGATTTTGTAGCCGCATAATTGCATTGACCCAATTGTCCTTTCCGGCCATTAATGGATGAAATGTTAACGATGCGTCCGAAGCTTTTGTCAATCATAAAAGGAATGATGTTACGTGTAATATTAAAAGTACTTGTTAAATTCGCGTCAATGACTTGTTGCCAATGATGGGGCTCCATTTTCTTTAAAGTGACATCGCAGGTAGCTCCGGCGTTATTTACCAAAATATCAATATGACCGAAGCGCTCCATGATTGAATTTGTGATTGTTTCACAATCAGAAAAATTGACCAGATTTGCAAAGAGGATTTCAATATCATAACCTGCCTTTTTTTGCATGGTTTGCCATTGTAATACTTCATCATGCTTGCCATTTTTAAAGTAACATGCCACTACTTTATAATTGGTTGCGAGACGTCTGCAGATTGCCGTGCCTATTCCTCCAGTGCCTCCTGTCACAACTGCTATTCTTCTCTCCATGAATAAATCTCCGGCTAATTGGATATTTTTTTCTGTATGCTAAATTAAATTGTTTTGATATTATTCAAGACCTTATCGTAATACGACTGATTAAGATTACCTACTGAGGTAAACCTTAATAAAACTCAAAAAAACCAGTGAGTCACAATAGATAAAAAAAACTGCTAAAATTATATTTAAGAGTGATTTTTGTGATGAAGGAACCGGAGTTATCAAGAAAACGAACCAATTGTAATTTGGTCCTGTATGGGGATAGCAATATCCAGTTGTATGAATTACTTGTTTTCAACTTAGTACTCCCTCACTAAGGAAATAGACATGGATTTCTCCGACGCAGCTGTTTTTATCGTGGATGACGATCCTGAGGTTTGCCAAGCACTTCGTTGGTTATTTGAATCAGTAAATGTCACTGTGCACACCTATAAAGATGCTCAGGACTTTCTTGAAAGTTATGATTTTAAACAAAAGGGCTGTTTGATTATTGATGTACGTATGCCGGTTATGAGTGGTCTGGAGTTACTGGAGCAACATCTTAGTACATCAAGAACCCAACTTTCAGTGATTATGATCACGGGGTATGGTGACATTGCAATGGCCGTGCGTGCTATGAAGGCCGGGGCAGCCGATTTTATTCTTAAACCAGTGAATCATCAACATTTACTCGAAATTACGCAAAAATGTCTTAAAAAAACGTACCATTATACTGTCCCTCACCCTCAATCTGATTTTTTTGAGCGTCTTGAGCGTTTAACCAAACGTGAGCGACAAGTGATGGATTTAGTTATTGAAGGAAAATTGAACAAGCAAATTGCTCATGAACTTGATATATCTATATCTACTGTAGAAGTTCATCGGGCAAGCGTGATGCGGAAAATGGAGGCTAAGACTTTAGCGGAACTCATTAAAATTAATTTAATTTACACTCTTGGTGTAGATAATTCTAATTATTTAGACGGCGAAATGCCATAAACTGATTGGTTGTTTTTTAACTCCTCTAAAAGTCATTAAGTGGTTCAATAATTTTTGTCGCCAGAGAAAAGATTTATAAATACTCAAAATGGCAAAATATCTTTTTTATTTGGACAAAAAAAAGTATATTATCTGATTTTTTTTGCACGCTAGAGAATAAATCAATGAAATTTCCAAATAAAACTGCTTTTGAATTGCGTCAATATTTTAGCCAATTGAGCTTGGCTCAATTAACCGTAATCAACATTTCTTATGGGCCTCATTTTGAACGGTTGGAAGAGCGAATTGAATGCTGCAATAGTAATTTAACAGACAAAAAGGCTCGTTTGGCTCGGCTTATCCAAGAAAGAAAAGATGCGCAACAAACTTATGAGGCAGTAGAAATTCGTGAAGCAGAATATCAAAAAATTTTAGCGAGTGTGCTTGCTGATTCAAGCCGAACTAACCGATTTCTTGGCAGACAAGCTATGGGAGATTCGCCGATGGTGCTGTTTAAGCTTGAGTTAGCACACTTGGATGCTGACATTTCGATTGCATCTGAGGACATTCAAGAGTTCAACGCAACTCTTGACGCTTTAAATCAAAAGAAAAAGGGGGCTATTTCTGAATTCAGAATTTTAGAATCTGTTCGTGACGAAAAGAAGCGATACGCATTCGAGGAAACCCAAACAGCGCAGTCGAAGATATCTTAAGCTTTAAGTATACTAAACATTCATAATGCACTTTTAACCTGGGTGAAATGAAGTGAAACCCGGGTTTTGGTCCTTCACCCAGGATACTTTATGGGAGAGCAATCGATTTTATTATCAAACCAGTGAATCACTAGCGTTTACTTGAAATTATGCCTAAAACGCTTCAGTTTTCGACAAAAGGACAACAATAAACCAAAATGGCGGAAACTTTTTATTTGATTAAAAAAAGTATATTATTTGATTTTTTTCATGCTGAAGAATCAATTATGAAATTTCCAAATAAAACTGCTTATGAACTGCGACAATATTTTAACCAATTGACCTTAACTCAATTAATCGAAATTAATCGCTCTTATGAACCGCATTTTTACAGGTTGGATGATCGAATTAGCCAGTGCACTGTGGGTTTGATATCCGTAAATGCACGTTTGATTGCGCTTACACAACGCAAACAAGCTTATGAGCAAACTTTAGAGGCAGTAGAACTTCGTGAAGCAGAATATCAAAAAGTTTTAGCGAGTGTACTTGATGACTCAAGTCGAACTGGCCGATTTCTTGCCAGAAAAGCTCTAAGTGCTTCGCCAATGGAAACGTATGATTTCGAATTATTTAATATAGAAACCGAAATTTCAAGAGTATCGAACAAAATTGAACAGTTAATCGAAACCTCAACCGATTTAGAGCAAAAGAAACGACGTGCTGTTTCGGAATTAAGGACTTTAAATAGTGTTATTGAAGAGAAAAGACAATATCTAGCTGATGCAAGTCAAACTGCTCAACCAAGCATATCATAAGCTTTTTTTTGCGGACTGTTCAGGCATGGATGTAGGCTGGGCTGATAAGTCCAGCGTTTACTGAATTAGTTTTTACGCTCCAAAATGTTTATCATGAAGCCCTCACTATAAGCACAAAGTAACTTATCCAAGGTATTCATTAAGAAAGAAATATATTGACGTCGTTAAATGCAGGGCTTAACAGCCCAGCCTACGGTTATTGAGCTATTCTTGTCAACGAATTACCTAACACATACAATCCTAAGGAGTTTACGATGACGGTTCTCTTGATTTGAACCTCCTATTTTAAAACCTCCTCAGGATATATAAAATTGTCTCTTGCTTTCTGTAGCAATAGCTTAAATTGTTGTAAATGTTTATCAGATGTTGCTGTCGAATGTAACACAAATTCCGAAATGCATAATGCAAATATAACCCTGCGGATGTCCCAAATTGTTTCTTGAAAAACATCAACCCGTTTTTTGGTTTCGGGACTGATCTTTACTTCAAGCTTCATGTTTTCGGAACTAATTGCAATAGGCGCACAATGTTTAATGACTTGACCTCGCATTTGTTCAACAAAGATAAAGGAGTTAACTTTTTCAGCGCGACATTTGATTATTTGCTGCATGGTATCGTGAAAAAAATTGTAGACCATCATCTGATGAAATAAATAAAGCTTTTGTGAGTAACGATAGGCTTGAAATAAAAAGTAATCGCCTACCAACACAATAAAAACGCCAATCAATGTACAGATGGCGCGATTTAGGACCATTTCAAATGGCCCTTCGGGTGAGTTGGCATCAGTTGTTTGGGCTAATAGCAAAAAAACGACCAGGGTAATGAAAAAAACACTGATATCGTACCGTTTTGTATTGAGTGCAGTAACCCCTAATCCAATAATCGCGATGATAAATACGACAGAGACTAGTCGATAATTAAACTGCATTAGATAAATTAAAGGAATTAAAATCAATAAAGCAGCAAAAGTACCACCAATACGATGAATTGATCTTCTAATAATTAGCCCTGGTTCAATTCCTGCGCTGACCATAATTACTGTGAGCAATACCCACCATTTATGGGGAATCGTTGTAAATAAATAAATCCACATAGCAACCATAAACATAATTGCCAATTGGGTAAAGCGTGCATAATCAAGCTTCTTTTTTAGTTGCGCCGCAGAGAGCATAATTTATTCCAACGGATAAAGGCTTGTTGTAAACAGTGCGTAATATAATGTTGTAATTGGGTTTCGGGCTCTATAGACAGGGTAGGAGTTCCACATGGAGCATACGTTTTCATATTGAGCCTAAGCCTATAGAGATTAACTTTGACATCATGCCAAAATAGTTCATTTTTCTTCTCATAATACAAATTGTCTAAAGCATGTTGAATATTGCGTATGTTTACCGAGACACGATAAGTTTGCATGACATATTTCTTGGGAATCATTCGTCGATAATTTCGAACCATTCCAAAATGAAGAATTTCTTCTCCTATAGGGCTCTTATGATCTTGACTCATGGATGAATCAATATCTTTTTCGAGACATTCTATATACTTTTGTAGTGCCCTGTTCCAGATGATCAAATACATATTGGGTAAAAATCTCAAACAGATTAAGACAGTGGTAATTGATAATGCTGTGGATGAAATAAAGCCGTACGCAACTTCAAGATTAGCAGGTGGTTCGGTGCTTAGAACAACTGCTCCAGTTGCGATGAGCAGCATGGTTAAGCTCTTTAACGCGTAAAAGTATTTTAATACACAAAAATAGGTTACACCGAATACAAATACTGAAAAAAAGAAAAAGGTACCATAAAATGGGTAAACAAGATAATAAGATACACTGATGAGTATCACTGCAATTGCGATAAAAATCAGTAACCATTCTTTTTCTTTAAAGGTAGAAAGCACGGGAGCTTCATAAAGGGACAACAAAAGAAAAGGGGAGAAAAAAGCCAGAAAACTAACCGGTTGAAATAACCAGTAAACATATACTTCTACAGTCGCAATGACAAGACACTTATAAAGAGTGATCCTTTGTAATGCATACGGATCGACCTCATCAAGCCATTGCTTAAACTTTGATATAGACATAAGCACTTGTTCCAAGACGTAGTGGGTAATCAGGATCTGGGTCTGTGATTCGAATAATCACCGGAAGTCTTTGTGGTAATAAGATCCATTGATTTTCATTAATGACATTTTGTAGCTGAGTGCGGTTATCTACCAATTGTCTATTGGCCGACCAATAATCCGAATCAATGACGCCATGAAACATTTTTCTTCCCAGATACATTCTCGGGAATATTAATACTTTTGATCCTTTACGCACGTTACCTAAATCGGTTTCATTAAAATTTGCTTGGATGTAAATATCATCCATGTCAACTAAAGAAAAAAGAGGTTGATTGATATTTACTGGTGTCCCAACGCTAAAAAACAGGTTTTGAATAATCCCATTATTTTGGGCATAAACGTCCGTCTGCTCTAAATTGACCTTAGCATTTTTTAGACGTGCATGGATAGATTTAATTTCATTTTCTTGTGCTTTGATTTGATGCTGATCAATTTCTAATTGTTTTAAAGCTGCCTCCCATCTGTATTGGGCTGCTTTGGTTTCTTGCTGGGAGTTTTGTAAGGTAATCAGCGAGACTGATTTTAATAAATAACCTTTCTGAAATTTTTGGTCATCCAATTTGAGTTTAATGTAATTTTTTTGTTCGTTATCACTGAGTTTGCGATTGCGCTCATAGGTTGCTTTCAAAGCAGCAAGTTTTGCCTCAGCGCCAGCTAAATCTGCAGTGAGTTGTTCTAGGGCATAGATGTAGGGTTTTTGAAAGACGGTGAAGAGCTTTTGCCCTTTTTTCACCGTATCCCCATTGTTTACATAAAGGCCGGTAATATAGCCATTTGCAAGAGCCGCGACGGGGCGCACATTATTGACAACAAAGGCATTATCAGTGAAAGGGAATAAAAAAGAAAAAAGATAAATAATTGTTGTTAAAAGGCCAATAAAAATGATGACATTGGCTATTGTGGCTTGGCGCTTGAATCGAGTAAAACCTCTTTTAATGTGCATACGAATGCGAGTAAATTTTGTCATAAATATAAGTTCATCGTTTAAATTATATTAAATGTAACCTGGGCTTTGTGCTGCTGCACCCAGGCTACATCTTATTCTCATTGTAAGCATATCCACCAGCTAAGTCTTGATACAAAATAACCAATGACATGGCAAGCTCCAATTTAGCTTGATTTGTTGAGAGTGCCAAATTATCTAAATAGATTTTGCTTTGTAATAATTCTTTGTAAGAAAGTAGCCCTGTTTTTAGCAATCCTTGTTGCAATTTATATTTACGGAGATACTCTTTTTCGGCACCTAAGTAAGCCATAAATTTTTCATTCATGCGTTTATTGGCAGAATAATCACTATCAACTTCTTTTAAAATCCGTCTTACTGTTTTATTGAATTCAGAAATTCGCGCATTATAGGCACCTTTATTTGCTGCAATTTTACCCAGAGAGCTTGGTGAAATGATCCAAAGCGCGTAGGCATCTGTTGTTTGGGCAAAAGTGCTGTGTGGTAACTGTACTTCACCTAGAAAATCATCGAGTTGCAATCCAGGAAAAAAATCGCTAAAGGCCACTTTGATTCCTTCACGAGAAGCTTTTAATGCATATTGCGCCATTTTCAAATCAGGGCGATTGTTTAATACCGTAGCCGGTAAACTGCCAGGTTTAACGCGAGAAAAATCTATTTTGGCGAAATTATTTTTATTCTTAATTGCTCCGGGATCTGCATTGATCAAATAACGAAGTGCGTTTTCACTAAATACAATATTATGCAAAATAGGTTTTATTTGTGCGGCAATAAGTTGCTCATCAGATTGCAATTGGGCCAGACTAATTTCATTTTCTAAGCCTATCTTGATTTCCCCTTTGCTCAATTTAATTAAAGATTTTAAGTCATTATCTAATTGTTGTAATAAACGTAATTGTTCTAATTGAGCGATTAATGTGAAGTAAGCTGAGGCTACTTGACCAATTAATGTCAGGCGCATTCCTTCAATTGCAGCAAGACGATATTGCACATTATACGTCGCTTGTTTCTGCTGCGTATAAAGTTTCATAATATTCAAAAAATAATAAGGCCAAACTCCAAAAAATGTACCGGGTGCTCCTAGGGCGGGGTTTGTGGAATAACCTGCAAATATTTGTACTATGGGGATCCAACTGAGCTTGATTTGCTGCAACTCACCTTGCGCTTGTTGTAAATTTCCCATGGCAATATGAATGTCCATATTATTATTCAAGCCAGCCTCAATTAATTGATTTAATTCTACATCATGGAATTGTTGCCACCAAGCAACGTAAGGCAAATTCGCTACACGTTTATAATCCTTTGTGCGGGAAGGAAAATTTTTAGGTGCTGAGGATATTTGCTGTTCAACTCGTTTATTGCAGCTTAACAACCCTACTACCAGTAATATTAAGGACATTATTTTCTTTAACATAAATCGATCATCGTATGGAGTAGAAGCATGTTTGCCATTGTAATTGAACTGGTTTTATATCATTAGCTATATTCCTTGAAATGGTTGGGTTTAGTCAACTATCATGACTCTTTTATTCATCCCAAGTTGAATCACTTAAATGCTCGTCTAGTGCTTTGCCTGGAGCGCATTCTTTTGAGAAATAGCCATCGTTACGCTGTAGGTAATAGCGATTGTAGTAGTCGAGGGCGTTTTGCTTCGCGATATTATCTGGAACACCGAGCAGTTTTGCTGTCCGGTAGTTTCTTTGTACGGCTTCGCATTCAGTTTTTGCTTCATTGTATTCACCACGTGCATGCATACTTTCATGGGTTAGGATATCCAAACTGATAAGCTCTTGCATGTTTGCGAGTGCAGGATGGCGAACGTAATCCATCAAGATAGAGCATCTTGGATATTGAATGACAATATATCCTGTTTGGGGATCGGCATGACCATAAATCCTGGGTTCTTCATCAAAAAGTGTGTCAAATAAAGTATTACAATGTACTTTGGCTGGGTGATTTTCGGCAAGTTCGCCTGCTATTGATGTTAGAAAACGCTCAAAGTGCCAGTGATGATATGGAGGCCATGCACATAACAAAGCCAAGCTGAACACTACGAGGAGGTATCCTTTGGATATGGGCATATTCCCAGTGAGTTCTCGATAAACGAGCCAGAAGAAAAATAGAGAAATCAGCACCCAGAGCATGATGGTCCTTTTCATACTGAGAAACAGATTACGGATATAACACGAATCTCAGTCAAATAATCCTAAATTCAACTGCCAGATTTAGGATTATAGGCTAAGAGTACACCTAAATAAATTGAGTATTGCGGAAGCTCGATTTATTTAGGTTTTATTAAAGATTCTTTTTTCAAGATTCTGTTGGCCGTTTTGTAACCATTTTTCTTATGCTGCTCTATGGTTTCTTTTGAGAAGTCAGAATCCCATGAATAGGGTTCATTTTTTCCCACTTCGCGGATGATCCGAGTAATGGATTGTATGGCGGAATCGCCCATTATTTGAATGTAAACAGGCAATTGTCTGATTTCTTCAGCCACTGTAGGCTCACAAAAACGCAAAATTTGTTCAATCAGCTTTTTGTAACTGTTGATGAGATCTGCAGTGCGTATGTCTTTTCTTATCTTTTCCGAGAATAAGATTTCATCTTTTCTTGCAAGAACTTCGATCATATTTTGTGGCAGGGGTCGATTTCGTGAATAGAGTTCAACGATATAAATTTTTTTGTTCGATTGGCCACAGATATCCAGGGTTGAATCAATTGGAGTATTGGTTATGATCCCTCCGTCCCAGTAATGTTTATTATTAATTGTTGTCCATGGAAAGCCAGGGGGTAAACTGCCACTGGCAAGAATATGGTCAGGGGTGATGTTATTGGTATAACTATCAAATGTTTCAAATTCAGATGTTTCAACATTGACTGCCATCACAAGCAGGCGCACAGGACTGTCTTTCAACTTATCAAAATCGATGTATTTGCGCAAAAGATTCTTAACATAAGAGGTATCATAAAAACTGGTCCAGTGTGTTGGCAATTGATCTGGACTGTATATTGGCATTTCCCATCTTGGATGAAAGAAGTTGGGAGAGCCCCAAATCATAGCATGCCAAGAAGAGAGAAGACGTCGTGTTTGTTCATCAGAGACACTTAACGTATCGATGGCAAGATCATTCCAAAAACCTTCTAAAGCCTCAGTAGCATGTTTTGGATTTCCTGCAATAATTGCGGAGTTAAAAGCGCCTATAGAAATCCCTGAAACAATATCTGGATAAATTCCATGCTCTTCCATTGCCTTAACAACGCCGCATTCAAAAGCACCCAGCGCACCACCACCTTGTAGGGTAAGAATTGTTTGAACTGCAATTTCTTCTAATGGAAAATTAATATCAAAAAGTTTTTCTTTATGGGCCTCTATATTGACTCGATTGATAATGAGTGATTCTGCCGCTTTAATTTCCTCTATGGGGCGTCCAGAAAAAAAGGCACCCTGCAAGAGTCCATCTTTTAAATAAAATAAGGTACAGTTCTTTTTCTCAATAGAGCCTCTTACAATTCGTTCTGTAGCATCGGTTGTATCACCAATAATGACGATATAAGTATCAAATGCATGAAGGTTGAAATAGGATGCACTGTTGTAACTTTTTCTCATTCCCACCATATTTGATGCAGCAATTTTTCCTTGCTTGATTGCGTTATCTACTCCTCCATTTCGATGGTATCTTCTAAACAGAGGATCAAAAAAATTAGCGACGTCACCTGATGCGTAGATATCTTTTTTATTTGTTTGTAGGTATTGATCGACAAGAATACCATCATCGACTGCGATTCCACTGCCTTGTAGAAAATCAATAGCTGGGACATATTTATCGGCGATGATTACAAAGTCACATGCTATGGTTTTTCCTGTGTTGGTTTCGACCGAGTGCACATAATTTTTACCATGAAATTTTTTTACTTTTTCGTTAAGGAGTACTTCAACACCTTGATGGGATATAAAAGCGGCAATCTCAGTAGAAGAACTGACATTGAACAAATGAAATTCTTCAGTAATGATGGTGACTTTTATCTTTTTTTTCATTAATAATGATGCGAGCTCTACACCAATAAAACTTCCTCCCAAAATGACGACTTTTTTGGCATTGTCCATTTCATCCATAATTGGTTGTGCATCGAGAATTGTTTTAAGGTAGTAGATTTTGTTTAACTTACTTCCTGGCAGGTTGATGCTTTGAGGGCTGCAACCGGTAGCAATAAGCAGCTGCTTGTAATAAAAATCCCCGGCGTGATCTGTGGTCACAAGTTTGTTTTCTGGATCAACAGATAGTGCTTTTGTTTTGAGCAGTACTTCAATATCATTTTTTTTATAATAGTTTTCATTGAATATAATCAACCGTTCCTTTTTAACTGTTCCAAGTAAAAAACCTGTGGGGAGCTGAGGACGGTAGTAGGGAAGAAAACGTTCTTCTGCGAGAATGGTGATGCTGCCGGTAGCACCTTCTTTTCTCAAAGTATCAGCACTAAATGCACTGGAAAGTCCTCCACCAATGAGTAAAAAATCAACTGTCTTTGTCATCTCTTATATCCTTTTATTCAATGACATGTATGTAAGTATTACCTTAAATTGTATACCTTGGGAATGTAAAGAAAGCAAATTCGAGGAAAATTTTTATTTTCAAGTAGTTAGATAGGGATAAAGATACTGCCCTTATGTACACCCCTTGAAAATAAAAAGCAAGGGGTATTTTTAAAGGCAGCATTGATAATGATTTTTAGGCGTGAAGTGTAAGGCTTAAAAATAATCCTTGGAATGAGAAGTTGTTTGTCTCATTGCCAGCAATACGTTGGGGGCCCATATTTGGTGCTCCATTTGCACCAAAAGTTAAACCAGTAAAACCTCTAAGTGTATCCATTGCACTTAGATACTCGTTGATTTGATATCCAACTGCAGCAGTCCACGTTGCCGTATTCGTCAGTGCATGGGTATAATCTAAGCCGATCTTCCCGGTAATGTTATTCACAACACGGTTGCGTTTAGGCCAAGTAAAGCTCATCGCATTTCCTCCTAGAGTAACCTCTGAAGATGCGTCCAAGGAGCCTGCCATAAGCGCATAATCAAAATAACCCAGCAAACCAAAACCACGGCCCAAAGCATAATGGCCATCCAAACTGATTAAAGGACCGGCTCCGCTAAATTTGCTTGTAATGAGCCCTGGTGCGGCGAAAGACATATTGTGTTTTAATTGAGCATAGCGCACCCCAAGAGAAGGACGTACACTAAAAACCCCTGAAGTATCACTGTATTTTCTACCTGCTTTGATATCTGCTTGATCAACTCTGTAAGTTAAATAAGCGTCACTGACGAACCCAGGAGTTGGAGGAATGTAAACGTCGGGGAATAGAATGGCGCCAAAAAATGAAGATCCATTAGAAAAACTATTTACAGCATGTGTTTTGTTTTTTAAATAGAGATAATTGACTTCAATATTATTAGCAGACATGGGTATATCGTAACCCACAGTCACACTTCCTGCCCATTGATAATCGGGGTCAAAGGGTTTGCTTTGAGATTGGGTTCCTCCAGGAACAGTAAATAACCAGCTGTCAGTAACTAAACCAATCCCTGTTTCACTGGGTTGTACGTAATAACCAGTACCGCCCACATAAAAACCTCCTGGGTTTTTAAAAGCACATAACATGCTCGAGCAGACCGGTCCATCTTTATCAATGTATTTGGGAAGAGGGGCAGCTGAAGATGCCGTACCTGCAACACAAATTCCTGCTAAAACTAGAGGTAAAAACTTCAATGTCATGATCTCTACTCCTTGTTAAATGACGCATTACATTACTTTTTTTCTTGGATTAATTCAATATAATTTTATTAAAAATCAATAAGCTAGATGCTCATTTTAGGATTAATAAGAATAAAAAATGGACAGTTTAATCAAGGTGATCCAAGGGGAGAGTGGTCGTTTCACAAATAGTTCTTAATATAAAACTGGATTGTACGCTGGTTACTCCATTGATACGTGTTAGTTTATCCAATAAAAAAGATTGATATGCATTAAGGTCAGGTACAATGACTTTCAACACGTAATCTGCAGATTGCCCTGTGATTAAATAACACTGAACCACTTCAGGAAGAAAACGAACGGTTTCCTCAAACTGATTCATGACAGCAGGTTGGTGGCTGTTTAACCCAACTAAAACAATCACGGATAATTTTAAACCTATTTTTTCGGGGTCGAGAAGAGCAACCTTTTTCTTTATATAGCCATTATCTTCTAATAACTTAACACGGCGTAGGCATGGGGAAGGGGATAATGCGACCATGTCTGCGAGCTCTTGGTTATTAATTTGACAATTTGACTGCAAAATATCAAGAATTTTTTTATCTGTACGATCCATATTCTTTAAAAAGTTACATAAATATTTTATATGTTAGCATTTTATTTCAAAAAAAGGCAATATAATGAAATTTAAATTTAAAATAACTCAATAAAAGCCTATATTTGCAATAAAATTTCAAGGAAAATGAATTAGAATATATTGATGCACAGGTTATAGCCATTGTGCATCTATTAGCTGCTTGTTTTTTCGAGGATTTTTATGTCTACATCACGAGTTGTTGCCTGGTTTGTATGGATCATCGCGTCGATATTTTACGCATATCAGTATGTTTTAAGAGTAATGCCCAATATTATGATGGATGATATTACATCGCAATTTCATATTGATGCGACGGTATTTGGGCAATTTTCTGGTGTTTATTATCTTGGTTATTCGTTGATGCATTTACCAATCGGGATTATGTTGGATCGTTTTGGCCCAAGAAAAGTGATGACTATTTGTATTTTGCTGCCTGTTATTGGATTACTACCACTTATTTTTGCAGATCATTGGGGCTATCCTCTTGTTGGAAGAGCGCTTATTGGTATTGGGTCTTCAGCTGCAATTTTGGGAACATTTAAAATAATACGTATGTCATTCAAAGAACAACATTTTTCTAGGATGCTTAGTTTTTCAGTGATGATAGGATTAATCGGTGCTGTGTATGGCGGCGGCCCTGTTAGTTATTTGTGTCATGCGCTTGGTTATAAAGTAGTCATTGAAGTATTTATTGCTATTGGTCTGATGCTTGCGTGCATGACTTATTTTATTGTACCTGATGAAAAGCCTACTTATCACACATCAGTTCTTGCCAATATCAAAACGGTTTTTACCAACAGAAAAGTCATTTTGTTTTGTTGTTTTGCCGGATTGATGTTAGGCCCTCTGGAAGGTTTTTCTGATGTATGGGGCTCGGGCTTTTTAAAACAGGTATATGGTTTGAATGCATCAATCGCAAATTCTTTGCCATCAATGATTTTCATAGGAATGTGTTTTGGATCCCCGATTTTAAGTTTAGTTGCTGAAAAAACTGGATATTATCTGGGAACAATCATTGCAGCTGGAATAGCCATGTGTGTTGTCTTTACCATGCTTATTGCGGGTATGTTAACTGTATCCAGTATTACAGTAAGCTTTATATTGGTCGGCATATGTTGTGCTTATCAGATCTTGGCAATTTATAAAGTTTCTACTTTTGTACCGGAACACCTTGCTGGTCTGACGACGGCGATTGCCAACATGATCATCATGATTTTTGGTTATGCCTTTCACTCAGTGATTGGTTATATCGTCAATGCAAATGGCGGTATTCGTGAAGTGAATGCTTTTGTTTATGGAGTAGGGGTGATTCCTGTCACACTGGCAATGGGCGTTATCGGTTTTCTGGTTCTGGCATATCGAGAGCGATTTGGAACGATAAAACTTTATCCTGTAGAATCCCCAAGTTAAAAACAACCCTAGCTTGATAATGCTGTCGAGTCTAGGGTTTTTTCTGATTGGGTTTGAACGTAGCAAAATTTATCTTTATCAGCTACTATCTTATTTGTAATCAATATGTTGTGACGTCGTTTAGAAATGGGCCGTTAGCTCAGTTGGTAGAGCAGGAGACTCTTAATCTCTTGGTCATAGGTTCGATCCCTATACGGCCTATCAGTAAAATCAATAGGTTCTGGATTTTTCCAGAAAATTTAAATGGTTTAATGGGTACTTTAGTGGGTACTTTTGTATTCTAATATTTTATTCAAATATAATAAAGTATCTCTATGTGATGTCTTTGTAATTCTTCGCTAGTCTTCTTCTCCCGAAATTATTCTTTGCTTTGGAGGATTATTTATGTAATAGCTTAAATATTGTTTATTTGATTTTTCATGTAATTCTATAACTTCCTCGTTGTAAGGCAAACAGAATGACATTTCCCTGGCCCAATTATAGAGTTTTTTCATTTCATCCATTAATTTTTCTGCGTTATAATCAGATTCAAACCAAATGTGCCATCTTGTGGTGAATGGCTTATTTGAGCTAGGCGAAAACGCTCTTGCTGATTTATCTACATAAATACCAAATGGTGGGGCTTTTTTTTCAGATGAATATGCTTGTGTCATAGGCAGACCGAAAAGAAGAGTTTTTTTGTAGTCTCCTGAAATTTTATCTGATTTTATATCACTTCCATGGCCTAATGGGCCATAAGCAATACATGCTCTTATTATTGATTGGTATAAGTGGCGCTCAGTTTCAATAAAATCTTTTGCCATAGAGTTGAAGACTAGATTTAAATATTTTTTAAGGCATGATTGATTTTTACTTGTTATAAATGCTCCATCCATTACAGGATAAATCTTGAGGGTTTCATTGTTAATTCCTAAAGTATCTTTTTTGGTTGAAAGACAGTTATGAAGTTGACATATTTTTATTGTGCAGGTCGTGGGAGATCTCTCCATTAACGACTTTGTTCCCATAAGATCAAGCCAACAGACATATTCTTCATATTTTTTATCTGTTAAATATGGAAGTTGATCATTTGCAATATAGTTTTCTACCATTTTTCATCCTTGAAAAATTATATTAATTTAAATTTTAGTTCAATTATTGAACACAAGCCATTAAGCTATACTTACGAGTTTTATTCAACTAACTCACTCTGGTCAAATGAAGTCGATATTACATGGACTGGAATTTTGTGATTAAATTTGAGAAGTTACAGGAAATTTGTTTTTATTGTAGAGTCTCAATGTTTTTTGATTTATTTCATGCTCATTTAGGTAGTTTAATAACCATTTTTGATTTGATTTAGTTAGTGGTAAATCATATTTTTTGAGTATGAATGTTTTAGGCAATTTCCCAATTTCAATAGCATGATAATAATCATCAATCGAAGGGAATCGCCCATACTTTAAATAGAAGGAACAGGGGCTGGAAAAGTATGTGAATGTACCTTCTTGAGCTTCAGCGCGTTCATTGTAAATAAGGTCAGTTTTAGGTTTAATAATGATAGGACATTTTTCACCTCCTATTTGTTCATAAACAAAAATAGAAAGCGAATTTGAATTGCTTATTTGTCTACTCGTAAGATGGAGTCCTGAGGTTTCATCAATGTGTCCCCATATGTTGAGAGCAAAAAATATGGCAATTTTAAAATTGTAAGTCCAATCTAGAGCTGCTGTAGAGGCATCATAATGCTGAGGATATGTTTCATCAATTCCAGTTAAATCCTCATCAATTATTCCATCTTTAATAAGTTTTCCATCTAAACTAGATATACTTAGTAATCTGGGCAAGGTAGTTTTAACGAACCAAATAAAATTTTCTTTTTTTGTCCAAAATGTGGAGTCTCTTGAAGTTAGGCTCTTCTTGTCGGTAATAAGACAGCCGAAATTGTCTTCATGATATTTATGTAGATGATAATTATATACCATTATGACTCGATAAAGGCTAAAAATGGGCATTAAGCTTTTAAATAAAAGTATTTTCTGCGGCGTAAGAATAGGCGAGTTATATGGAGGGAGCTCATCATATATTGCTTGTTCAAACCCAAAGCTTCTTATCCATTGCTCCATTAAATGGTGTGATGGGTATTGATCGATAAGCTGTTCAATCTTTTCTGGGCGAAAAAAATTTGGTAGCAACCTAAAGCTTGAGTCTGATTGACCGCGAAAGAGAGCATCTGTCTTGAGAGATTCTAATGTGAGAGTTTCAATTAACTCACTTGGGGTTGCTACTTGTTTTCCTTTAATGAGCACTGACATACCAAACTTTATGTAACGGGTTTAGATCTTATAAAATACTCTGCATTTATGAAAGAGCCTGTATTAAAGAAACCAAAACATAGAAATTTATATAAAAGTTAATTATTCTTATTTATTTAATTTTTCTATTTAAGAAGATTGCGCAAGCAATTATTTTGCATTCCAATGTTTGATTGGAAATTTCAATATTTGCCCAATCTTCATTTAAAGCAATTAATTCAAAGGATTGTTCTTTTTGGGAAACTGATAATTGCTTATATTTTCGAATAATGACTTGGTCTTCATTTCCAATTTTTGCTGCGACAAAATCGCCTGGATTTAGTTTTGCACTTGGATTAAAGATTAAAATATCATTTGCCCTAAGTTCCGGTTCCATGCTGGTGTCTTTAATTTGTAATGCAAAAGCATTTTCATCAATCTGATTTGCTATGTCGGGACCGACAGGTATAAAAGTTATTTTTTCGGGATGAAGTTCGTTTTTAATTTTTTGGATATGAACTTCCGGATCACAAGCTTGTTTGTAATCCAATAATGGTATTAATGTCCCAATTCCAGAGTTTTTTCTAAACTCACCATCACGTTCATCAGATAATCCCATCAGAAAAGCAGGGGACACTTCCAAAGCTTTTGCTAACTGTGTAATTTCTTCTGGGCCAGGAGTTCTTTCTCCTCGTTCATAATTGTTGATTCGAGAGACATTTAAATTTTCGGTTAATTCTGCCAATGCTTTCCTGGTCAGTCCTTTGGCTGTACGTTCGTGCTTTATCCGTTGTCCAATTTTTTCTTTGACATTCATAGCGTTACCGAGCCTTCCAATTTCTGAGAAATAAACAATTAGCAGATATTGACATAAGTTCTATTCGTGTTAAATTTTACTCTATACGAGTTAAGAAACTCTTTTTGAGTATTTTTATGTAATCCATCGTCTAAAAGATAACACAATAAGAACTTTATGACGATAGTAGGGATGAGTAAAGTGAGTAAATGGATTTCATTACTAATCATCAATTAATACGCAGAACCTCTTCAAGGCATTAAAAAGCCATAGCTTTTCACAAGATCAAGTTCGAAGAGCAGTATATGGATTAGTTTATGTAGGAGTTATTATTGTACAGTCTAGATGGATGTATTTAATTTTAAAATGCCAATTAGCGACAAGGCATTATTCCGTCCAAAATAAAGCCGCCATAAACCCGCCACGGAAAGCCACCATAAACCCACATGAGGAATTCCCTGTAAATACTGACTTATATGAGTTTGGGCCATTAAAAGCCGACATAGGTGAATCTCAAAAAGCCGCCATACCTCATAAAGATAATATTATATTTATTTATTATTGCAATTCGAAAAATTTTGACTGCTTTATCCTGAGAAGAAATCCCATCTGCATGGAACGCTTTCTAGCTTCTAAATCTTGACAATTCATTACTCAAAAAAAATCTTCAATACATTAACGCCGAAAATTCAAAAGAGATGTTTTGAAATCCATGTGAAGCAGATACTGAACCAACAAAAACAATGTCATTTCCTTCAAGTAATGCCAATAGTCAAGCCAATGGTATGGAGTTTTTTTCTCAAAGTTCTCAGCCCTCTATCTTGTGAGAACTGATTAAACAATGATGCATTTTGGTGAATTCTGATGAATTGGTGGTGAATGAGTGGTGAAGAACCAATCTCTAATGCAGTAGGGTAAAGGATTATTCTTTCTCCACTTGCTTCATCATGTGTTCACCGTCATTTTTTGCTTTTAATTCGCAGAATTTATGAAAAATTATTTATTAATCATACAGATAAATCGCATATTTTTGTCGTGCGAAAGGTGTGTATCGTACTCTAAATTTATTTTTTTCTTGAGATAGACATTTTTAATCCGTATGAGAAATTCTGATATAAATATTTCTAGAGCGCAATGCAATTGCGTGGATGTGATTGACATTTTATCAAAAATAATTGCATTTATTTGTTGATTGCTAATACTCGTTATGATTTAATAAATACTCGAATCGAGCATATAATTGGATTAAGTGAGTATACAGGAGTAACCATGAGAGAGCATCAATTTAAACAGCAAATATTATTTATTCGGGATGTTGAGGAAATTATTGGTCGAAACAGACTTACACTACGGAGATGGTGGGTGACTGGAAAATTCCCTAAGCCTGTAAAGTTGAATAATAGCGTACTATCTTGGCACTATGATGTTATTGAGCAATGGATACATCAAAATCTTTATTTGAATAATTAATTTACTATTTCAACTTTCTAGGGTCTATGAACAAATGCATTCATACTCATCAAACCCCTTCACCGAGACTACACCGCACTTTTATTCCTCTACTGTTTCCATTTGTGCTAGTGCTTTAATGCGACGTTGTTCACAATGGATACTATTAATCACTCCATCACTACCAATAGGCTCAATACCGAGTTCGGTTAATGAGCGAATTAGATCTTGCATAATAGACTTTTTATTCAAAACAAATGTAGAGGCAAAACATCTCCAAAATTTCCATCCAGCACGTTCAAGGATTCTTTGTCGATTCATATCGTCTTCCCACTTTGACGCATCATGGTACCGATCCCCATCACACTCGATTGCTAATCGGGTGTCATTATGACCTTCCACTACCATGTCTAATCGGTAATTTCCAACTTTCACTTGAGGGATAACTCGATAACCACGTTCAACGAGTAAATCATAAATTTCTATTTCGAAACCTGACTCACAAAGTTCACGAAGATTTTTTACTTTTATTTCATCCTGAGCAAACGGCGAATTAAAATGCTCAATCAAACCACGCCGTAAACGATCCACGGTACTTAAGTCCTGGAGTTCAACACTTCGAACCAAATACATTCGATCACGAGCTCTAGAGGCAGCTACATTAAATCGTTGAGCATATGAGTCACGCGTATCGGCTTTAACGTTTTCCCGGGTAGCAACCATTGATAAAAACATAATATTTCGTTCTTTACCTTGGAAGGTGAGAGCATCCCCACAAGTGATTTGGTGATTTGTTATTTTATCGGGTGAGATCTTTTGTTGAATTAGTTCCCAAATTTTTCGTGCTTGTTCATTACCTAACAACGAAACCACGCCAATTGTCCTATTTGCCATGTTTGGGTCATCACAGATTCTATCTATCTCATCAACAATAAATTTTGCTTCTGCAATATTTTCCTTATTATTACGAAATCCATCTTCAATAATAATATCTACTAATGGTGGATCTAGTCGTTCTGATTTTGTTGGCAATCGTAGTGGTTTTAGTTCATGGTTGTAAAATTCACGTTTTGAATATTCAATAATGGGAGTCACACAACGAAAATGCTCACGTAACATAACTTGTGAATCAGCGAAAACAACTTTACACAAATCATAGATTGATCGCTCAGGTGACATGGCTTGTCTATATATTTCAACTTGATTTGTTAAAAACTGAACCATTAAATTATTTATCTTTTCTTCTTCTAAACCAACACCATCAGGTGATACTTGTTTATCATCGCCAACAACAAGTAATTTATTTGCACGAAGAATAGCAGGAAGTGCGCTCAAATCTGATTGGGAGGCTTCGTCAATAATCACTAGATCAAAACATCCAAGTTCAGGAGGTAATGATTCAGAAACTCTATAATGAGGCATTATCCAGCAAGGTATTGCTTTATTGGTTAGTGCTGCTGCATTTTTAGCATCACGTCGATAACGAATTGCTCTTTTACCTGTGCCTTTTCCTATTTTTGAAATTGCTGATTGAAATGCCTGTAAAGCAGCTCTAATGTCTGGTGTTGCATTCTTGGATAATTTTAACCATGTACGTTTAGCCACAGTGTCTTGATAGGTTTTTGCTAATTCCCGTTCAATTTCATGTCTTTGAGACGTTAACTTTTTAAACTCATCAAAGTGATTAATTGAATGAAAGTAATTTGCTAAACGGCGAAGGCGCCAAGCTTGGTGCCAATCATCAGGAAGTAAATGATCTATTGTACCTTCTAATGGATTTTCCTTGAGCTTTCGTGCCCATTGAGTAGCGCCAGATTGTGATATTAAATCAGTTATGGATTGTACGTCATCAAAAGCAGGTTTAAGATTTTGAATACGTCGTAATTCTTCAATCAAGCTTGTCCATTGGTTTTGTAGTTCAATATCGTTAAGCGATGGATCACCCAATGTTTCAGAAAGAAATGTTCTGATTGCATCTGAAATTGGACCATCAAAGTCCAATGTACTGTTGAGGATATTTTCTCTATCGGACCATGCTTTCGATGAATGATAGTAATTTATATTTTTTTCAAAAAATTCCACTAACTCAAGCAAGCGATGATCATTTTCAAAGAGATCATCATATAAGTAGTTTTGTAATAATGAAGCGGACTGTTCTAAAATCTCTGACTCAAGCTCCTTACTCTTTTTAATTGAAAAATAAATATCCAGATCTTCTTTTATCAGTTTTAATGAGTTAGCTTGCTCTTCGCTAACTAATGTGAAGATTGACATTCCTGTAACAACCGAATTCCATCTCAAAATCAGTTCATTAGTTCGGTTACAAAATAAAACATAACGGTATATATATAGCCATTCTTCTTTGGTCTTGGCTGGTTTATTTAAAATGAAAATCTCATCAATTTTTTTAATTAATGATCGTTTTGTTAATATCCCACTTATACCAAACGGTTGCTTATCTTGGCTTTTATTGGCAATTGCTTGGATAATGTCCTCGGTTAATTGAAGATCTTTGGGTATTGAAAGAGGTTTTTCTAAAAAAGAATTTTTTTCAATATGTAATTCATTAACGTCAGCAGAAATTTTTTCGATAATATCTATTATTTGAGCTGTATCCGTACTCTTCAAAGAAAGGGCTAATGATTTAACCCAAGGTTTATTTGCAGCTTCAATCTGCTTTCTTAGGTTTTGCAACTCATAAATGCACTGCAGAACGGATTCAATTACTGCAATATCTGATGATATGTCTACAAACTGAAGAGAGCTGTCAGATAAAACTTCTTCTTTCAGCGTCTTATTATTTAATAATTTGGTATGTAAATTTAAAATGGTATTAAGTTTCGGAATTTGTTCAAGATTAGGTAATGATTTATTAAGATAAATAAGATCCGTTTGTAATTTACGCCGGGCTTCTCTCAAGTGAACTATGTCAGTATTATCGAACCTTGGTTTATTTTCATCTCCTATGGTAATTAAATCGTCAAGCCAATTAAATTCTCCATCTGCTTCAGCTATTTCCTGCGCAGCTTTTTCAGGGCGAATCTCTTGACCATCCATATAGATAGACTGAATATTATTTATAGCCCAATTTGAAATTGATCGATCAACCCATGCTAATTGAGCATGGAGTTTATCAATAAATATCTCGTCATTTCGAATTTCACTTTCTAATTCAACACGATTAATAGTCTGTAGCTCTTGAGCAATTTTAGAAATCGCAAACTCAAACTGTTTCATTCCATCTAGTTCATTAGTTAAGAGCGAAATAGCAAGAGGTTGGATTGAGGGAGGTAATTTTTCTTTTAATACTGATAGGGCTGGTTCTTTCATCGATGTAACAAGTACACGTTTACCATTCGCCATATAATGAGCAATAATATTTGCAATAGTATGTGTTTTTCCTGTACCCGGTGGACCTTGTACAACAACTCCATTTGAATGTTCTAATTTTTGAACAATTTTTACTTGCTCTTCGTTAAAAGGAAGAGGAAAAAATAATTCTGTAACTTCCGCAGTTTCTGAGGTTGAGGAATAACTGATACTTGATAAGCCTCGAAAGTTAGTAAGCTTTATCTCTCGATGCTCATTTAAAGGTTCTGTGATAATTTCTTTGATAATGCTTGTTATTTCGGGGTTAGTTTCATCTTTAAATTGTTTTTTGAAATTTTCTAAGTCTTGAATATAAAGACTCTTACTACGAGGTCTGGCAAATAAAATCCATGTATCAGTAACTTTTAATTCTTCGCTAGCCTCAGGTAGTTTGCGATCATCTTCTTTGGTTTGGTTCGGCCAATAAACACCTTTAGAATCCAAATGTGTAACTGCTAATTGTAACTGTGGTTCATATGAAAGTCGTTCAAATGGCGATAAGTCTTGGTATTGCTGTGAAATCATATCATTGTATGCTTTCTGAAAGTCAGTTACCCCTAGATTATCTATAGACATATACACATCAATTTCAAAAACTGGCTCAACAGATCGCCTTGGACGAATTTCAATGGCCATATCTTTTTGATTTAATGAAATTTCAGCCGACTGAGTAATTAGAGGATATCTAATATTGAATTCTGTTCTTTTCCATATACCAAGTCCAATTCCCCACACTAATTCAATTTGTGTATCGGTAATTGCTCCTTCAAGTTGTTGTTTCAGTGTAAAAAGCTCAGAATATAATTTGATTGTAAGTCTACGTTTTTTTTCTTCGGTTGACCAAATAGCCCATTGATTATTAATGTAATTTTGAAAGAGAGTTTCTATAGTATCGCGATTTTCATATTCAGATAAAAGAATTATATTCTGTTGTTTTTGTGAGTTCTCAGTAACAGGATCGATAGAATCATAAATTTTATCTGACCCAACAGCTTTTTTTAATTGAGGTTCTGTTTCAGCTTTATTTGATATATCTAACCATACGATTAATCGATCATCTTCCGGTATTGGTGGCGATGTTTCGGTTAATCTTTCAATTCGTAACCATACTTCATCTTGATCGTCTTCACTCGTGTCGAAATGCACTCCTGGTAAAGCAATTAATTCATGCTCAAAACGTTGAAATATTCCATACTTACTGACATCTTTGATTGGGTTAAGTTTTAAACGAGCAGATTGCTGAGCAAATTCAATAAGAGATAAAAAGCGTTCCTGTTCTATAGTGCTAGGAGTAGTTACTTGTTGAATAGACTCATCGACATCCGCATTGGAGTAATTTTGCATTAATGACCTCAAACCTTTAGCTCGTTTGTTTTATCTTGGATGTTGATTACACAACATCAAACCCATAGAAATTCTTGTCTCACAATTCCATATCTGTATTTTTAGGAGTTAAGAGTGTTTTGATCTAAATTTGATCGAGTGCGCAATATTACATCAATGATGCATTTAATTCCATCTATACGAAATGCATAAGTTGCTCATTTGGATTTAAAATTATCCTTTGTGTGAAAAAAATTATTCATTAATTCCACACTGGATGATTTTGCCAGTTATTTGGTATCCCCATTGAGCTTGCACTCCATTTATATTTCGCCAATATTGGAAGAGTTAGCTCTTCATAAGATTTTGCCCACTGTTGAGTTTTATCAGAATGATTCAATAAGTATTTAAGGATAAGTAGAATAAAAAAGGAACGATCACTTCTTGGGGTTATGGGTGGCCGCCATGCTTGATCAAGTCCATCCAATTTTGGCCTAATTGCAAGTTCTTTATTCCAAAGTCTACCGTGGTGTGCGCATATATTTCGGATGTAAGTTAGAAAATGCAGGAAATTAGCCAATGTTTTGGGATGCAAATTATAATGGGTTTCAGCAATTACTCGTTTATCTTCATTTTTTAATCCTTTATATAAAAATGAAAGTGAGCCGAAAGACGTAACTTCAGTTGCCATCCAAACGGGAAGGGTAGGGAAGCCTTCATATTTATCCATAAAATGCTCTATAAAGGGCTCCTTGGAGCGAATGATTTCGCTTTGTATCTGTAAAAGCCAAGTTTTATGTTCAAACTTGTTATGAAAATTTTCACTCTTCTCAAGAGCAAATGCACCATAATGATGGGCCAGATGGTAGGTGATATGTGTTCTTATCGATATTTCGATGCGTTCTAAGGCATCCATGATAAGAAGCCTTAATTTCCTATCAAACTCGTATAGCTCAATAATATTTTCAAAGAAAATATTATCTTGAAACTGATTAAGAAGGTTTCCTTGTTCATCTCTTTTCTTGAAAGGTATCCAATACGCACTCAAACGGTAGTAACTAATATTGGATAAAATTATTAAGGCTTCTTCTTCATTATTGACGATCAGTCCACGATCTTTTAATTGTATCAGTTGTTCCTGAAAACTAAGGGCTGGCTTGAGGTATTTTATTTTTGTTTTAGTGTTCATAGCGCACATATAAAAAAACCGCCAAGGTTACGCAAGAGCCGAAGCTCTCTAGGCGTGGCGGTTATGTTATCTAAATTATACATTCTTGATCACAGTTTTGTAAAGCGACTGAGGCTTCAGAATTATATCCAATGCATTCTTGAATGCATATTGCCCATTTCTCAAGAGCTTCTTTTCTCTGAGGTAACATCTCATTCTTATTATAAGTAGCCATGATGCGAGGCATTTTATGACCGAGACATTTTTCTATAACAACGGGGTCAATATTCAAACATTCTCCTAATTGAGTGGCAAAGGTCCGTCTTAAATCATGTGCTGTCCACTCTGGGATGCCAACACGGTCCTGGATACGTCTAATTGCTCGTGGTAAGGCACTTTCATCCAGTGGTTTTTCAGAATCTAGGCCCATCAAAACAAAAGGGGAGTCACTGATGGATTGCAGCTCTGTAAGAATAGATTTTGTTAATTGATGCAAGTGAATTTTAACGGTGACGGCACCTTTATTATGTTCAGGAGGAACAGTCCAAATAGAATTGCTAAAATCAAAGTGATGCCATTGGGCAAGGCGGATTTCTGCAGTTCTAACACCAGTCAATATAATAATTTTGATCGCGCTTTTAGTTTGGATAGACATCTTACAGGCTTCACTATCTAAGAAATGCCAAATTTTTTGTATTTCATCGATGCTTAAGTAACGTTCACGAGGTTTTTCTACGCCACCGATATCACGTGCACGGATATTGTTTGCCGGATTGTGTTGCATTGCTCCACGGCTAACTGCGTAATTAAACGCCTGCTTTAATGTACTTAAAATACGATTGGCATGCACAGGCGCTCCACGTTGTACAATAGTGTCAAGTGCCATTGTAATATCCATGGTTTGAATTTGATTTACTTCCATTGTTCCTAGCAGGGGAATGATGTTTGCATCAATATGCTGCTTAATTTTCAGTGGTTGCTTGTGATTTTTTTCGACGTAGTTTGTGTACCAAGAGGTGAAGAGTTTCTCCATGGTATATCGTTCACGCTTACGTTCCTGCTCGATGTTTAATTTTGGATTAATACCAGAACGACGAACTTCCCTTAGTTCGTTAAAACACTTTCTCGCCTCAGCTAAAGTCATAGCTGGGTAATGACCCAAAATAATGTAATCTTTCTTGTTATTGATTTTATAGCGGTAAATCCAGCTTTTAGTTCCGGTAGGGTAAATGAGAATACCAAAACCACCACCTTCAAATTTTTCCAGTCGTTTATCTTGTGGTTTTAAGCGTTTGATATAGGTATCAGTAAATTGATTCATAACAATCCTGTGTTATTCAGTGGGCACTTTGGTGGGTACTTTTTAAAGTGCTTAGATGAATTATTTTGTTATTCTTTGATATCTAGAATAATGTTTAAATTCAGTAATAACAAGGACTTTTGGTTGTAATTGAACTTTTTTGATAGCTTGTGAAATTGATAAAAAACTGACTCTTAATCTCTTGGTCATAGGTTCGATCCCTATACGGCCTATCAATGAAATCAGTGTTAACATAGAGACAACTTTTGCTGTTTATCTTGTATGGACATCTCGAATTCTTCTAATTCTGTTTGATCGAATGAACTATTCACTGTTGCAAAAATTGCATTAACGCCTTTTATTGGACCTTTTTCGTCAGTTAATGTTTCGTGTAACTGCCCGTCAACTATTAACTGTTGATGAAAATGGCGTAGATAATTTCGAAATGAATGTTGTTTATAACTGCTGTAATTTTCATTAATTATCAAATCATTCATTGAAACTACTAAGGCATCAGAAAGCGATTTTGTAAGTACAGCTAGTGTCTTTGCATCTATAGGTTGTTTATTTTTTAGTATTTCTGCGATTGCTTGGTTCATCATTGAATGCAGATGACTCGTCCATTCAGTCATAACCATGCGTGCGTGCTTTTTACCATTACCATTATGGCTAAAAAATAATGAGTTGTCGTATTTGTTTGCTCTTGTTTCATAGGCCTTTTCATAATTTGTTCCTTGCCGGAGTATGTCCTCAAAATTTTTTACTACAGTTAATAATTCTTTTACTTGTGCAGTTTGGTTGTTTGTAATGCGCTCAAATAATAAATGAGAATTATATGCTGTGAGTATGGAGGTGTTTGCAATCCCTGCGACAAGCTCCAATTGCTTATCTCTTTTTTGAACCTCTGCAGTAAGTGCCTGAATCGCATTGTTTTTTTGCAAAAGTAACTCATCCTTTTGCAAAAGCAATTCATCTTTCTTTCCATTGTCTTGTTGCAAGCTTACATTGGCTTTTTGAGCATCGCTTAATTCAATGCCTAGTTTTTCTAACTCTGCTTTTAAAGCAGTAAATTCAAGCGTACTCACTGATGGGCGCGATAAGTAGTTTCTGATAATATGTAGAAAACCAGTAGCTTGATGTTCTTCTTCCAGTATTTTAGTTTCAAAGTTACTGCTCTCAACAAGGACAAATCCTTCTTCTTCAGCAATATCACTGGTTTGTAATTCAATGGCTTGAATAATTTGCGCAATAATAGCTCGACGGCGTTCCAGAATTTCAACTAGTTTCACTGTGGTTTCATCAGAAGATTGTCGTGCTTGTAGAAGTAGTTCGTCATACTCAGCTAAAATATTTTTTTGTTTTACTAAAATAAGCTCAGCTTGTCGGCTCAACTCTTTTGCTTGTGCTCGTGATATATCCGATTGAAAATCGCTACCTATCACATCAAATTGGTCACCAAATAGTGCACACCCTCGTTTTAAAATCTCATAAGCTTCCTGACTGAATTCCTTGAGTGCGTTAAAGCAATCAAATGGAATGCTTGCAAATGCGGCACTAATTTGTCGTGATGCAGCAACAAAATGATTTCGTACTTCAACTAATGGGAGTTTATTCAAATAAAAAGATTCCCATATGCTTCGTGCTGGGCTTTGGGCTTTACTTCGCTCTCGATAAACTATACCGCAATCTGCTTCAAATTTTTCTAAGCAAACATTTAATTCACTTTTGACATGATGAATGTCTTTCAAGTAAGGTTCGGACAATTTAATAAAATCATTGAAGTAACCGATTTTGTTGCCACTTGTAAACTGATGAAGTTTTTTAAGTTCATTTTGCAAAACGTGTAATTTATCTCTCAACTTTAACAATTTGATAAAGTTTTCTTGCTGCTCAGTGCTAAACCGCCCCCATAAAAAGTTACCTTCTTTGGGTAATTGATAATCGAGTCCATGATAAAGTTCTAGATAGTTATCGGTTTGTAAGGCAGCTATAGGTCGGCCAAATAATTCTCCGATAAAGGGATCATGAGTTACTCTTTGTTCTGTAGTAGTAAAAGTAGCTTGATGTTCTCTTTTAAACAGCTCCTGCAAATGTGTCACATCAATTTGATTTTGCCCGCTAAATAGCGGCAACATGTAGTTATCAATGCCTATAAGCAATTCATTTAACTTTCGGGTTGTGTCTTCAATATGCTGATAATAAGCATCAATTTTATTTTCTTGCTCAGAGGAGTTGTCTTGGTGCGAAGCGGAAAATATGCGATCAAGAGTGGACTTACAGGAAAGGAGCTTGTCATCTTGGCTGCTTGTACTCTGAATATCTTTATGTTTCAGTAGTTCAACCGTGAAGCGCTGAATTCTTTCTTTGTATTTTTCTTGCTCTTCAATAGGCCTTTCCAAGGCTTGACGACAAAGGTGAGCTAATAAGACCATGGCTATAACTTTACCATGTGACATATCATTTAAATTAGCACGCCCAAAATAACGGTTTTGATTATCCGCAATATACTGATAACACGTATTGTATACAAAGTTGAAATAGTCACAGTTTCTTTTGGTTTCTATTGAATGACCTTGCTCTTGTATTTTCCTGGCCAAGCTTGATAACCCACCAGGCTGAGGATATTCTAATCCCTCTATAATCCCTTCTTTATAAGTCAGGCCAAACGTGTATCCCCAGCCTTGTTTTTCTACAGGAACCTCAATGACACTACTGTGCACGTCGTCCATGACTTTCGTTCGTAAGTCTTTATAAATTGTTAAGATTTCACGGATTAAAGGGGTTTCTCTGAAGCGAATGGTTGGCATAATGAACCTATGGCTGGATTTTATATTGACACATTGTAATAAAGATTTATTAAGTTGTTATTAACAAAGTTAAGTTTTTTTTGCAATTAAAGTATTAGGTTTTAAATAGGAGTACTGTGTTTGCGATACAATGAATGCACATAGGACATGTCTAATGCATATTCAGCGAGCGATTTATATTTTTTAGCTTATGCCTGGTGATTGTTGGTATGCCCATCGGTATTTATATCGTCACCATGTATTTTCTGATGCTCTAGATGTTCTTTTCTTTTTCTCATTAGTAATTCATGACGTGCCTTTTTTTGTCGTTCATGCACGAACTCAAGGCGCTTTTGTTTGGCGTCTTCAAAGAAATTGAGGAGGCTCAGTTGTTTGATGCCTATTGGCTCATTCGAATCCACATCTATTTTTTTATATAATGTTTGACGTACTTTGGAGGTGACAAACCATTGACCATCACGACAGGAGTACTTTCTTTTGTCTTTTGAAGGGCCAAAAAGGGTCCCTGCATAATAATCAACAAAGGCATCAAATAAGATTAAATTCCGATGAAATTGTTCTGCTATGGACTTCTGATTTCCCTTAGTATTACAAAAATAAAGTTTGATATTTCTAACCCTTTGATGCAGATAGAGAAAATCAGTGTTAAAACGTTCGGCTATTTTATCTATACTAAGGAGTGTTGTGCGCTGTGTAACAGGGCAATTGCCCGCCAGATGTAAGCGCTCTAATAAATTATCAATACCATGTGCGAGCACGTAGATTGTGAGGGGTTCATGCAGCAATGGTTGATAATTAATTTTTTTACCATGTTGGATGATGAGTATGTCTTGATTGCTGAGTTCGCTTTTCCAATCAATTGCTTTGGCTATTAGATCATTTTCTTCACAGAATGGAATGTATAAGATGATCATGCTTTTCTCTCATTTGGCGCGAATTACTTAAATTAACGAAAGAGATAACACTTCAATCAAATGTAAGAGGTCTATTTATTTTTGCCTGGTTTCACCGCAAATAGCAAGCCTTATCTGAACGTGTTATTCAAATGAAAATGGAGTTATTTAATAACTTTTAGACAACTATTTGTTCATTTTGGGCCAGTCAGGAATGGTGATTTCAAGAACTCCATAATAAATTGTTCACAACGATGCAATTGTTCAAGAGCTACAAACTCATTAGCACGATGTGCTTGTTCAATGCTACCTGGGCCACAAACAATAGTGGATATTTTTGCTTGTTGAAATAAGCCTGCTTCCGTAGCATAAGCAACTTTTAATTGCTTTTCATTGTGACAAATTAGTTGGGCGGCACGAACGATTGGTTCTGAAGGTGCTGTCTCTAATCCAGGGACCTGAGCGAGATTTTCCAAAATTATTTTGGTGTTCAATTGTTCCTTCTGTAGTGTGGGAAGCAGCTCCGCTTCTATATAATCATCAATTTGTTGCAGGAGCTTTTCAGGATTATCGGCGACTAAGTTTCTAATTTCAAAAACAAACTCACACAAACCAGGGATCGTATTATATGCATTTCCACCCTGGATAAGATTAGTAGATATTGTTGTATAAGGTACGTCATAAGCCCCATCCTGATGTCCTTGAAATTTAAAGTGTTGTGCCATA
The DNA here is from genome assembly GCF_001897665.1 of Legionella sp. 39-23. NCBI lineage: Bacteria > Pseudomonadati > Pseudomonadota > Gammaproteobacteria > Legionellales > Legionellaceae > Legionella > Legionella sp. 39-23. The sequence continues at coordinate 62,311 of NZ_MKTO01000023.1, forward strand.
TTGCGAAGATAAGTAATGAGTGATGCAGCATGCTCTATAGCATTACAACCTTGTGGGGTTAATGATGAGTGGGCTGCTACGCCATGAATTTGACAGCGATAACAGTGTATTCCTTTATGTCCGATTACTGGTTGCATTGAAGTTGGTTCGCCTACAATACATGCTTTGGGTTTGTAATTTAACTGGGTCATTTTCTCAATAAGGTCTGGCGCCCCAAGGCAACCAATTTCTTCATCGTATGAAAAAGCAAAATGTAGAGGGAATTCTAGATGAAGCGTTTTTAATTGTGGAATGAGATTCATGACTACTGCAATAAAACCTTTCATATCACAAGCCCCTCGGCCATACACTTTTTCATCTTTAACTGTTGCGCGAAATGGATCGCTATCCCAGATTTGTCCATCAACAGGTACTACATCGGTATGGCCAGATAAAATAAGCCCGCCATCGAATCGACCATTGCGATCAGGAATAGATGCAAGCAAATTTGCTTTAAGGCCTTTGCTATCATGAATTAAAATGGGATTAATTTGGTAATCATTCAATGCATTAGCTAGCGCTTCTATGAGTGATAAATTGGAATTGCGTGAGGTTGTATCAAACTCGATAAGTTTTGTTAACCAATCCAGGGTATTCATAATATTCCTTTCGAATGAAGTGATGCTTCATATGCCATAGGTAAATTCTAGCGCTTTTCAACCATTATAATCGTTCTTATGTATTTCGAAAGAGGTCTAACGATTCATGAAATTTTGTGGGGATTGTCTACACTTCAGAATAAGGATTTTGAATCATAATTCTATTTGTAGTGGCTTACATAAGGAAATGAGCAATGAAGAAGATGAACGTCGTACAGGTTAATAAGTCAGGGGATTGGGAGGCTGTTGAACGAGATATGGTGATGCCCACAACAAATCAAGTACGTATTAAAGTTGCTGCATGCGGTGTTTGTCATTCTGATGTATTTGTGAAGGAAAATTTATGGCCTAATCTCCAATTCCCACGAGTTCCAGGCCATGAAATCGCAGGCATCATTGATGAGCTTGGGCCTAATGTGAGCAAATGGAAAGTGGGCCAACGTGTTGGTGTCGGCTGGGCAGGGGCACGTTGTGGCCAATGTCTTCCATGTCGTCATGGGGATTTTATTTTATGCGAAAATCATCAGATTACTGGTTTAGATTACGACGGTGGCTATGCCCAATACATGATCGCACCCGTTGAGGCGCTCGCTGCAATCCCTGATGAACTCTCTTTGGCTGAGGCAGCGCCATTAATGTGTGCGGGCATCACTACTTTTAATGCATTAAGGCATAGTGTTGCTCAGGCAGGGGACTTAGTTGCAATACAGGGAGTAGGGGGATTGGGCCATTTAGCAATTCAATTTGCAAATAAAATGGGATTTAAAACCGTTGCTTTGTCTAAGGGCGCTGATAAAGAAGCACTCGCTAAAAAGTTAGGAGCTCATATTTATATCGATTCTGCTGACAAAGATGTGGCTCTTGAATTAAAAAAACTGGGTGGTGCCCAGGTAATTTTAGCCACAGCACCGAGCGGAAAATCGATTTCACCCTTAATTGACGCGCTTGCCAATAAAGGAGAGTTAGTTATTGTAGGGGCATCTCATGATCCAATTGAAGTGATATCGACTCAGCTTATTTCTGCTAATCGCTCGATTAAAGGCTGGGCTTCTGGAAGCGCAATCGATGTAGAAGAAACCTTGCAGTTTTGTGCACTAACGGGGATTCGTCCAATGATTCAACAGTACCCGCTTGCACAGACGGAAAAAGCTTTTGAAGATATGATGACAAATAAAGTACGCTTTCGTGCAGTGATAATGATGCAATAGACTTCTTTCGAAACGCTATTGCAGATGGAGCTACGTAGGAGTCACATTATTGTTCTATACTTAAGCATATCGTGCACATTTCAGGGAGTGAATTATTATGAAAAAACTACTATTAGCTTTTTTTTCATTGACGATACTCAGTACAGGGGCTTATGCAGACAAAATTTTGATTACTGGGCAACCTGTTATTTTGGAAAAACAAGGCACGGTCTACTATCTTCCTACTGATTATAAAGCAACCACATCTTATTACTATGTGACTGTAGAAGGGGGAAAACGTGTTTGTTATATAGAGAAACAACCTACTTTAACTTCTTTAAATGCTTCGACACTTGAAGTGAATTACAATGGGTCAACCTTGACCTGGGTTTGTTATCCGTTTGATACGAATTATTTTGAAACCCCATAAAATTATTCTATAAAGTAGGTGCGGTGAAGCGAGAAAAAAGAGTATTTGAATCCCAGGTCTCGCTTCATTGCATTTGCTCACATCATTTTTCTTTGGCGGATAAATTGAGTCCATTAACTACTTCTTGTAGTGCTTTTAAATGAATGGGTTTGGTTAATACTTTAGTCATTCCTAAGCTTAAATGTTTTGATGCGTCACCTGAAGTGCTGGTCGTTAAGCCAATAATCGGTATGGGGTTTTTCTGAGCTTGTTTTTCCAGATCGCGTATAGATTGAACAAGATTCTTATCCTCGCTATTGGATATCCCTACGTCAGTAATGATCAGGTCAAAATCATTTGTTTCCAATAACTCCATCGCATGCTCGCCATCGATAGCGGAGTAAAATTGATAGCCTCCTTGTTCTACAACATTTTCAATCATATGAAGAGAAATAATATTATCTTCTACGAGAAGAATGAGTGGTGAAGCAGTGGCAGTTGTTTGTAGTGCATTAGTTTGCGTCACATCATGTGACGAAGCGAACTCGTTGTATCCCACTTTCGTGCTAAGGCAGAAATAAAAAGTAGAGCCTTTTCCAACCTCACTTTCTAAGTGTATTTCTCCACCCAGTAGACTTAAGTATTTTTGTGCCACATGAAGACCTACACCATAACCACTATGCTGGCTCTTATAAGAGGGGATTGCACGAAAGAACCGATCAAAGATCTTGCGTTGTAGCTCATGAGGTATGCCGATTCCAGTATCGATCACACTAAATCGAAGTTGCGTGTAACTATTTTCATGAGCGAGTGTTTCTACTTTAATGGTGACTGTACCTGCGTCAGTAAATCGAATTGCATTGCCAACAAGATTTAACAAAACTCGATGCAATTTCGTTCCATCAGTAATAACGGTATTGGGTACAGTTTCATCGATGTCGATATTCAGCTGAATCTTTTTCATTTCCAAGGTTGGTTGGACGAGATGGGCAATATCTTTGATGTTTTTGCGTAATTCAAATAACTCTTCGTTGACATCATTTTCACGAAGATTATCTGCTGTAACGATTTCCATAACCCCATTAAGTAAGTCCAATAATTTCTCACCGCTTTCATGGATCCAACGTGCATATTGTTTTCTTTCAGGATCCTCTGCTTTTTCTTCTAAAAGTCTCGACATTCCGACAATCCCGCTTAATGGGGTATGAATGTCATAACTCATATTTTCGATAAATTCGGTTTTAGCCTGGGTTGCTACTTCTGCGTTTTCTTTAGCGCGACGCAAAGCGGCTTCCATTTTTTTGTGTTCTGTAATGTCTAGTGAAATACCTAATACACCAATAGTTTCATTCTGTTGATTACGTAATGGAACTTTTTGAGAATAGTAAATTCCCATTCCATTTGCCATGACTGCATATTCTTCCGCAGTATGAGGTATGCCCGTTTCCATGACTAATGTATTAAGCTTATTTAATTCTTCTGCCTGATCTTTCCATGGCATATCGTAATTGGTTTTCCCAACAATGTCCTTGCGTGACTGCAAACGTGCGCTTGCGGCTTGTAAATCGTTGCAACCTAAAAATACATTATTCTTATCCAACCAATAAACATGTCCTGGCATTAAGGCAATAATGTTTTCATAATAATCATGAGCTGCCTGCAATTCATTTTTAAATTTTAATTGCTCTTCTTCTAGAGCATGATTTAATCGCGCAATTTCTTCATTTTTTTGATTAATAATGCTTTGTAATTCTTGTATTTTTTCAGAATCCATTTTTCACCGTGTACAATGAACTTAATAACGAAGGGTTATTAAGTAAAATTTTTGTTTACCTTAAGCTGCACAGACCTAATATTAATGGATTTACTTGCTTAATAAATTCATCTCAATAATCTGTTCTTAATAAAATGTTAATGAGACTATTATATACTATTTGCAGGAAAAAGTGGTTATTTTTTTTTCAAAATGAATTATACTATGGCTATGTTTTTGAAGGCCAATATTAATTTTAACTATGTATCATCCTGATTAAAATAGATTTCAGGTGAATGAAAGAAAATTGCTAGCGTATTGAAAATAGCAATAAGCGTTAAAGGAAAGATTAGATGCCAAAAGTTATAGGTCCAAAAAATGGTAAGTATGTTACCGCTAGTTTTGATTCAAAAGATAAAAAAGATAATAGTAAAAGTCGCTTTCCCTCATTAAAGACTACAAAAGATTTAGTTCTTTTGAGCATTAAAGGAAATGAGTATTGTGCCGGCGAATATTTAGAAGCTATTGTGCAACAAGCGGTAGCTACGCATCAAACTACTCCTGATAGTCCTGATGTTAAAGGTAAAACAACGTTTTTAATTGCTGATGAAATTTATTGGCATAATCTCAAGAAAACACCTGAGGATGCAGAGGCTGTTCTTAAGCAGCAAGCCCTAGAGCTGGGTGAGTCCTATTTTGAAAAAAATCTAAGTGCTTTCTTAGCGCCTTTGGGCCTTACTCCTGAAGTATTTAATGGCACATGCCACAATAAATCGATGGATGAAAAAATTGCAATTATCAATCAATTAGCTGTAGACAAAGGAAAGAATTTTGAGATTGTTCGTTGGCATACATGGGTATCTCAAAACGGTTTTGAGAAAACATCCTCCGAAATAATGCCTCTTTATACCTCAGTAGAAGGCCTTAAGTTGCCTATTGATAAATCAGTCGATGAGTTTGCTAGACGTCATGCTGAGGAAGAAGGTGGTATTAACCTGTGGCGTGACCGTTCTCGTAACTATCTGACCCAAGAAAGTCCTTCTATTATGTTGTTGGCAGCATCTCTTGGTTATAATTTTATTATTTACCCAGGTAGTATACTGCCTCCATTTGTTGCAACAAAAGAATACTTTGTTGTTGAAAAACATGTGCCACACATTGAGAAAGGTCGGAATATTATAGAACCATGTCATCATGATAAACATAGCATTCATGTTGATAAGCCTTCTCTACTCGTCAATTGGTTGGAAGTAAATTTTAAAAGAAGTCATGAGAATTTAGCTACAAATGGAGCGAAAGCTCCTCAGAATGCTCCTAAGGCAGGGAAAGTTGCAGAAGCTGAAAAAACGAAACGAGTTAAAGAAGAAGAGCATATCGAGCAAGAAAAGACTGAGGGTGAATTGAATGATGAAGGCGGACAACAAATTGTCGTAGCAGCTAATACAGATAAGTTGAGTAATGCGCTACTTTCTTTTTTCTCTCCTAGGTCAAGAAAGAAAGTTCTTGCTGGGACGGTATCTACATTATCGGGTATTCAAAGTGATGAACCTGTTGCGACGGATCTTGTGACTAAAGGAATTGAAAAAGAAAAAACTGTTCAGCGTATGACGAAACAAGAGATGGCATCTTCAGTAGTTACTGGGATTGGCAGAGCTTTGCAGGAAGATGCTCTATTGTCGAGGGGCAGAAGAGCCGGAATGCAACTTACAGAATCTCCTCTGGCTCAAGTGTTTGCGGGTATTACTCAAGGAGTTTTGGCAGCAGATCTACCTGCTTCAGAGAAAGTTGCACTATTGACAGAAATTGTTGACAACTTTTTAGAGCATCATATTATGAACCCTCATATTATGAACCCTCATCTTGATCATCGTCTGAGTTCTGAGGATCGTCCAAGGGCACGTCTCGAATAGAAAAAATTAGCCCATATCAATAGGTCATATGGGCTTTCTATCTCAAAGAATAAATGAGTTATGTTCAATAAGAACGAAGTAACTCAAATTATTTCAGCATGTCAGGATTAAAAACCTGTCCGTTCACCATAATTTTTTGGTTTTCAAGTTTAAAAGTGAAAACGTAATCATTACCCTCAATCTTTAAAAAGCCTTTACTGACTAAGTCTTGTAATATTTTATCTGCTTTTTTATCCACATCATTATCATTATTAGGGTTTGCTAGAACTTGTGTTGGGCTAGCAGAAGGCTCTGATGTGTTTTCTGGATTAGATTGAGTATTATCGGACGATTCATTTTTAAGCGATGCGGCCAAAAGTGTTTTTACTGTTACCATGGGTGCTTTAAATGATCCTTCACCTTGTAACTTTTGCATGACCTGTGATAAATCATTATTATCATTTTTGGGTAGTGCTACTTTAAAATTCCCTACAATTTTTCCATCGGGTAAATTCAAGGTCATTTCAGAAAGTTCCAATACAGCTCCTTTAGCGAGGAGTTGAGGTAGTTCGTTGGCAAATGCAAGTACGATCACATTGGGATCACTATTATTTTGCATCATGCTGAATTCTTGTTGATTGATTTTTGCCATAATGACCGGATCAAGGTTTCTTAAACTCAAATGTAACACTCCTGGTCCATAGTTTTGGTTATTAGCGAATAGTTTTTCTAGGGACAGTTTAAGGTCAACGTCCAATATTTCATTATGCACATCAGAGCTCGCCAGGAAGTTAAATCCAGTGAGTTCAAATACCTGATTGCCTGCTAGATTGATTGCTATAGTAGGTATATCAAAGCGAGACTGCCCTAACCATAACCAGTCTTGATATCGCTTCAGTTTAAAATCATAGGCAATTTCACCAATTTTAAAGCTGAGATTACTTCCTGCGTTAGCAGGGTTACTGGCGGCTCCATTTAGCCCTAATAGTTGGAAGTTACCATCAATATGATCAAGATTAGAAGAAACACTAAGTAATGAAGTTAAGCCTTGCCACGCTAATTGAAAATCTCCTTCATTTTGTCCAATTTTTCCTTCTATGGCTAAAGAGGGGAGTCTGTACCTAAATATGGTTCTATTTAGGTAATTAATAAATGCTTCATAATGTGTTTCAGGTTGAGTAGTGATTAATCCCATCCCAAAGCGTATGCCATCATTTGTTACTATAAAAGGTCCATGCTTGATCAGAATGGGGATGTCGATATCCAGATCAACTGGTGGTTCTGTTTTAGTGACGTTATTTTTATCTGTAATCGTTTGCGAAGGAATATGCATCTTAACAGAGATGACTGCTTGAGATGAAAACCAGCCGCAATGGTATTTATGAAGACGAACATTAAATGCGGAAGTTTTAGGTATTGAATTTATATTTTTATTTAAGGTACTTTTAATTGTAAAACCAATGGCATAAAAAGCCACAAGAATCAGTGCCACCAAAAATACAAAGAAACCGGTCCATTTTTTCATGATGAGTATTCTTATTATTAAATTTCCTTTCAATATTATGTAGCCTAAAAATTTTATTTTGTAAAATAAATAGATATTTAGCAGAAGCTTTTTTGGTGTTTTTTAGTTCAATAGCATTAAGGCATAGCAATTGTTGCATAATCGTTGATTTTATAGGGAGTTTTAAGCGTAATTTTGGATATTCCATGAATCAATACTATTATTTTAATAGATGATAAACTTTTAAGGATCATATGGACTTCCCAGGCATTAAGAGCGAACAAATAGAAAATAAGCTCATAGCCGAGTCATATAAAAAATTTTATATTTTAATTATTGCCGATTTTTTGGCGATGCTTTTTTTTGCCACAATTATTTGGCACCAAGTGAATAATAAACTTCTAATCGTTATATGGATTGTGGGGATGTTTCTTTTCAACCATGTGCTAAGAGGTTTATTTTTAGTTCATTATTCTCGTCGAAAAAAACAGGATGGTTTATTTCATCCATCTTTTTGGAAAAAATATTTTATAGTGAATAATCTCCTGTCAGGTATTTTATGGGCCTTAGGAGGAGCACTCTTTATCTATATAAATGATCCGCTTTATCGTATGGTAATTTTTGTTTATCTTATTGGTCTTCTTGGAGCCCCTGCAGCTCTATTGCTAACAATCCATAATGCATACATTGCTTTTGTCATACCAGTTGGGTTGCTCTTGATTTTTTTATCCTTGTCTTTGACACCCTTGCTGTCATTTATTTTACTGATAGCAACATTGTTTTATGTAACTATCATGCTCTATGTCACCAAACAAGCAAGTCAATTGTTAATGAAATCAATTTATCTGGAAATATACAGTTCAAATCTATTGTCCAATTTAAGGCGCAGTGAAGAAAACTTTCGCAATACTATTGAAAATGCACCAATCGGCATGGCCATTGTGTCGCCTGAGGGAAGATGTACTCATGCCAATCGTACACTACAAGAAATTCTGGGTTACAGTGACGAAGAGTTACATGACAAAAATATACTGGAAATTACTTATCCCGATGACGTGTCTATGACTCGAGACGCCATGAATAAGCTGCTGCAAGGTGAATTGCGAATTTCACACATGGAAAAACGATACATTCGCAAAGACGGCAGTATTATCTGGGGGATGGTTAGTTCGAGTTTAATACGTGATGAGTATGGGGAGCCGATTAATTTCATTATACAAATGAAGGACATCAGTGATCGTGTCCAGAATGATGAAAAAATGCGGCAGTTGAATGAAAAAACGATGGAAACTTTAAATGAATTAAAGTTATTAGAACATGGCGAAAGTTTATTAAATAAACTAAATCGTTCACTACAAATTTGTATTACAACCGAAGAAGCGTACCCACGAATCCATTTAATTGCCCAAGATTTATTTCCTGACTTAAGTGGCGGTTTATCAATTTATAATAAAGCAATCAATCAAATGGAAACAGTAACCCAGTGGGGAAAGGAACAGTTATTACCCACTATATTTCTTCCTATAGACTGCTTTTCAATTCGTGAAGCGACCACTAATGTAGTTGATGATCCCACCAAATCAGTGCCTTGTTCCCATTTTCAGACTCCTCCTCAAGGAGGATATATGGCGTTACCTCTGATGGTACAAAATGAATTGATTGGTGTGATTCATCTGTTAGCGCCAAAAGACAAGAAGTTAACACAACACCAACAAGACATGGCTCACTCTTTTGGAAATATTGTTAAACTTGCTATTGCTAATATAAATTTGCGTGTGTCATTAAGTGAGTTGTCATTACATGATCCCTTAACTGATTTATATAATCGACGTTATTTAAATGACATTTTGTCGCGGGAATTAATTCGAGTTGCTCGAGAAAAAAAAGCATTATGTGTTGCGATGTTGGATATCGATAATTTCAAACAGTTTAATGACACGTACAGCCACTTAGCGGGAGATGAATTACTCAAGTCGATAGGAAAACTATTAAAAGACAGTTTTCGTGAAAGCGATATTCCCGTTCGTTTCGGAGGGGAGGAGTTTGTTGTTGTATTGTTGAATACTGCGTTAAATAATGCCGTGAATAAAATGGAAGAACTTCGTGAAAAGATAAAAAATATAACAATATATTTTAAAGGTACTTTATTGAATAATGTCACCATTTCAATTGGTGTGGCAGAAGCACTCAAAGACGGTGCTTCTATTGAGGAAATTATCAAGGCGGCTGACCATGCACTTTATGCCGCAAAACTATCAGGTAAAGATAAAGTAATCGCCTACAGCCATAACGCATAATCCCATTCTTCGATCGCTCCACGACCTACTGCACACAAGAAAAAGGTAGCCTGGACGCTTGCAACCAGGAACTATTGAGATCTATTCTAAGGAAATCCTGATTGTAAGCAACTAGGATTCGCTGAATATTGGAGTTCTTTGATGCCTAATAAAGAAAATACCCTGCCTAAAGTACAAGGACGAATTTATTTTCGTTCAGACACCAGGCCACCGGAGCTGATTTTTAAAACAGGTTTTTTCCCAAAAATTAAAGCTTTTGGTAACGACTGGTGGAAAGAGGCAATTAAGTCTCGAGGATATATTAATGATCGAGGCCTTGATGATAGAGCTGTGGATGCTGATCCTGCTGTATGCATTTGCATGAGTACAAAATTTGAAAGCGCGGCTATTTTTCCACTCAATGAAGAAGATACCTATATATATGCCATTGCACTTCCAGATTTTACGCACATTGAATATGTCGGCTCGGAGGGACAAGTGCGTTTGTTACGAGCACAAGATACTCCTACTGACAACAAAGAAATTGTGGTTGATTTCAATGAACTACAAACAGTGCAGACAAGAAATATTAATGAGTTTTTTAAATCTTCAATGACTCTTAGTGCCGGTTGGCCACTTCATGCTTATGAAGTATTAGCTTATCAGGTGTTGCCTTGTTCCATTATTTGCGCCATTAAATGCAACAGAGAAAGTGCAGAGGAGCAATTGAGCAAGGCATTTGTGGATAAAAAAATCATGCTTGTTGGGGATATTATAGAGAATTTAAGTTTTTGTGATGCTCAATTATTGCAGGTAGGATCAGCAAATCAACTACTATATACAATGATTGATTATAGTGAACAAAGAACACAGGCAATTCAACAACTCACTGAATTGAAAAAAGTAAGTGAGAATAAAACGCCTAATATTTACTATGGATTCGGAGGCAAAACTTTTTAGTTGATCTCGAGTGACCGGAGAGCCCACAAATTTTTTTACTCATTTGAACAATGACTACGACGCGTCTATTGCGTGACTGTATGAAAGTGATGTCTCAAAAATACATTTTTAGGCGCTCTAGGGGACGAATTACCAGCAAACTTTAGTTTGCTGGTGCATTCATGACTTGATTGAAAATTCGCTTCGCAAGGCGTCTTAATGGTACATGATTGGTATTGGTGAGAATAATGATACTTACTTTGTCATCAAGGTGGCGTTCCATCCAACTGCTGTAGCCTCTTATCGCCCCATTTTTAAACACAATGCGTTTGCCATCAATGGATGAAATTTGCCAGCCTAAAGCCCAAGCCCAATTTTTATAGCCTGCTGGTTTGCCATTTTTTAAAAAAACCGGTGTCCACATTTGACGATACGCTGCAGGAGTTAATATTGCTCCAGCAGACATTGCCTTATCCCATTTGGCCATATCATCGATGTTGGATACGATCCCGCCTGAACCGCCCATTTGTTGCCATGGTCGTTGATTCGGATTGAGGGTAATTTTTCCTGCTTGTGATTGATATCCTGTTGCTAAATTTGCAGGAAAGAGTGCGTCAGGTAAACCTGTATCGTGCATCCCTAATGGGTTAAAAACAGCATGTGTTAAGTAATTGAGTAATGTTTGATGGCTGACATTTTCAATAACACGTCCTAATACAGCAAAGCCAAAATTATTATAAGCAATTGCAGTACCGGGTTGAAACTGCAAGGGTTTTTTAGCCAGATCGTTCCACACTTTAATCCAGGGGAGGTGGGGACCTCGGTGCTGAGGAATACCACTAGAGTGTGACAGTAATTGTTGAATAGTCACAAGTCGCCATTTCTGAGGCGCTTTAGGTACATAATCCAAGACCGAATGATTGATATTTACTTTCTCATTTTGTACTAAAGTCATCAGGGCAAAAGTAGTGATCACTTTGGAAACAGAACCAATTCCAAACAAAGTCTTAGTGTTCACTGGATCGTTTGTTGCAATATTGGCATAACCATATCCTTTTATGAGTAGGGGCTTGCCGTCTTTGAGTACTGCCAATGCTAATCCAGGGACATGGTTATTGTGCATAAAAACAGTCACCGCATGATTAATTTTTTGTTGTGTTATTGATGAACTTGTATGGCCAAATTTCGAGGGAAAAAAAAGTAGTGTCAAACAAAAAAGAACGATGAAACATTTTTTACACATGTTTGATTTACTCCTTATTCGTTTTGCAAAAGAGTTCCTTTTTAAGAAGTACCAAAGAAATTTTGATACTTCTTTCTTTATTGAAAATATTACTTGAGGTAGGAAAACTGTGGATCATCACTGTGATCAAGTAAAAAGGGTCTTTGGATAATCCCATCAATCGTGCCTACATCTTCTAGCATAATACTATTCGCACAATAATTAGTGGTGTATTTGGTGAGCATATTTGAATCCTTTTTATCTAGGATAGGGTGCTGCTCGCTTGCAAGTTCACATGCTAAAGCCGTAAGTTCACTAGTGCTACTTTGAGCTTGTCTCATATAGCTTTTAACAATGGGCTGACTTTGTTTCATCTGCGATTGGTAATATCCCAAAATGACGCCCAGATCTGCTTTTATCTTACACACATCACCATACAAAGATGGGTAAGGTTTTTCTTCATCTAAGGCTTTTTGTAGTTTATTAATACGTGCCTCTAATTCGTCGATGAATTTTTGATTATCACGTATTGTTGGATTTGCAAGAGTAAGAGAGGTCAAAACACTTTTTTGAATATTAACTAATTGTTTAAAACGAAATACTATACCCGCCATATCAGATAAATCTTCAGTGGTTCTTAGTATGGAATAAGCTTCCTGGCTCGTTTTTGGAAAAGGTTGTGGTTGATAAAATCTTACCTTCGCTGGTTCTTTTTTTGCTTTCATAATGCTATCTCGCCTATAAGTGTGTGTTAATTGGTCAAAGTGGCGATATTTTACATTAATGAGTATTATTTTGTCAAATATTTGATCACGTCGTTTTTTATTCGTTCTTTTTGTTTGGATTAAATCAATGAAGGGCGTAGGTCGGGCTTTGGCCCGACAAACCTTAATTATTTAACTAAAAAGGATTCGACAACTGGCAGCCCAGACCAAAACATCCCATGCTACTGGGTGGTGGATTTGTGCAACTCATTGGCCCAAAAGTAATTGCAGAAGGGATGGCAGTTACTGTGATAGCCGTAGTAGTACATGATTGTGTACTTGTAGTTGAAGAAACAGTAATTTGTGCTCCTTGATAAATTAAGAATTGAGGCCAAGGCGTTACTGAACTTATATTCGGAGCTGTGCCAGAATTAGCAGGTATCGTCGCTTTAATGTTCGGATGCTGCCCCGATGGATAAGTAATTTGCACTATAAATGAGGATTGAGTCGGAGGGGTAGTTCCAAATATGGTTAAAAGGGTACCGTTGGTAAATCCTTGACATCCAGTAGCGGATACCATTGTATTATTGGGAACCAATCCTGCTCCTTTTTGCGTACAGGCTGAGTCAAAAAGGCCATAATTTTGTTCTGCAGTCGGTCCAGGTTTTGCGGGTTCATCATAGGCTTCAAATGCGAGTACACCTATATTATATCCAGATGTTTGTACAAAATTACTTGTGCCTAGTTGATAAAGCGTTTGAAAGTAGGAGGTAGCATTTGCAACGGATGGAGCACATGGGCCAGGGGAGTTGCATGCATATCCGGTAGTGGTTCCTGCGGTTGCCCATCCTGTTTCTGCGGTTAATAAAACACGACCTGCTGTGTAAAATGGCTGCGGATTAGCCGTTGGTAAGGCGGGAGGTGTTGTTGAACCTACAACTTGGATGTAATCCCATGCAAGTGAATTAGTTTGTTGGGTTGTTGAACTTAATGGAGGAGTCCATACCGCGGCTGTTGCTGGAGATACACCCCATTGAAAAGGGTAAGGGTCGAAGGCTAATGGAGCGGTAGGCGAATAAGAGTTAATTAATGTTTGCATATCCGCAGAAATTGCAGGGGTCGGGGTGACTAAATTTCCACTGATGAGTGCGGAACCTACAGGAGTTGTCATCCCTTGGGCAGTAAGTGTTGCTTGCAAGGCTGACACTGCGCTCGTTAAATAAGTAACATTTGAGGCTCCTGTACATGGAGGAACTGTATTCCCCGCATTACAATAATTTTCATGTCCTGCAAAAACAAGGATGACTGTCTTATTGAACACCGCGGGAGTGACTGCTTGAATTACAGCATTTAATGTGGCTTGGGCACAGGGAATATAATCTTGAGCACCTAGCGGACATCCAGGATAATTAGTATCACTTGGAAGTTGTGGAATCACCGCTTCATAAACTACTTTCATTCCTAACGCGTTGGCTTGGTTAATAATATCTATCCAACTATATGGTTCTGTTTGATAGGAACGAACGGTGGTAAATCCTGCATTTTGTAATTGTTGCAATTCTGCATAAACATTGGTTGCAGCGGGATTATTGGGTGTTCCCGTATAAAAAACATCGTGAAAATTAAAGGGATAGTTATTGGTATAATGATTGGGATTGTAATCAACGCCGATCAGTTGATTGAATGAAACGGATTGTACCGTGGTTGATGTAGTGAGGGTGTTAGAACTTAGGTTGCCAATTAATTGGGCTGATAAGTTAAAGGAGCCATTAGTAGGTGAGTTGAAAGTGCCGGTAATAGTGCATTGTGCACCGCTTGCTAATGTTCCGGTTGTTCCTGATGGAATGCAGCTGTTACTAGTAATTAAAAAGTTGGGATGGTTCGGATTGTTATTTTGAGTAATGCTCTGCGTAAAACTGACTGTAGATGCATCATAATTTGTAAACGTAAATGCCACTGTATAGTTTGTATTCGCAAATCCTTGGCTTGGTAAAGGTTGTGCTGAAGGAAAGCGTGCCGTACCAAAAAGGCCAGCAGGGTTTGTTGTTGCAATAGTTGTGAGTGGTGGTTGAACATTCACTACATTGTTGTCATAGCCACTGTACGCTACCATAACAGTTTTTCGTCCAACACTATTAGGTGTTAGGGTAATGCTGTAGGTGCAACTTTCTTTAGGTTGTAATTTTTTACCAGTACATAGATCGGTGTATTTAAATTCGGCTTCATAAGCAGTACATTCTTGATTCGCGGCAGGACAAAGTATTGGTGTCACGCGAAATGGTTTTTTAAAGGCAAAAGGAAGATTATTTGTAAAAGTATATGTCGAAGTGACACTTCCACCTAGTGTAGCGCTTTGTGTTGGAAATGCCCTGTCTAAAGAATGAAGAATGGGATTACCCGCAAAAGCCTGACCCATCATTAAAAATAAAGCAACACGTGCTAATTGGAATGGAATTATTTTCACTCTAATATCCTTTTTAGTAGTAAACACAGTAGCAAAAAAAGCCATTAACGTGGCTCCTTACTCTAATGCTCATTTTTCTACAGGTTTTGGAGTTATTCGTCAACAAAGAAAGGCATATTAGTTTATTGATATTTATAAAACTCTATGTTTAGATGCCTCAAACATTATTACATTCATAGGTTTTCATATGCAGGGAGTTAAGATGAGAAAACAGTTTTATTTATTTGGATTATTAGCGAGTGTTTTAAGTAGCAATGTTATAGCGGGCACCATGGGTGAACCTGTTTCACGTTTTAATTATCTTGCGGCATTAAGTATTGGTCCAGTATGGCCAACTGGTGCTGATAGCCAGACTTTTTATTTAACGCCTGATATTGAGAAAACTTATGCTGCAAATAGCACCAGCAGCGCTCTTGCAGATTTTGAGGTATTTTTAGGTGTGCAACGCTCATTAACTCCAACTCTCTTGGGGCAATTAGGTGTGGCAGTTGCTGCAACTACCAATGCTCGTCTTTCAGGTGACATTTGGGATGATGCCGATCCAGAATTTAATAACTACACTTACAGTTATAAAATCCAGCATACTCATGTTGCCTTAAAAGGAAAACTATTGGCAGATAAGGGACTTCTCGTCATGCCGTGGGTAAGTGGTAGCATTGGTGTGGGTTTTAACGATTCTCATTCTTATGACAATACGCCTAAGATTTTTGAGGCTATTAAAAATCCTAACTTCGCATCTCATACGCAAACCGCATTTACCTACACTGTAGGTGCTGGGGTACAAAAAGCATTGAATCAGAATTGGCAAATAGGTGTGGGTTATGAATTTGCTGATTGGGGTAAAAACCAGCTGGGGCGTGCAGAGGAACAAACGATGGGAGAGGGCTTAGGTCAAAACCACTTCTACACGAATGGGCTGATGTTTAACCTGACTTATGTCGTGTAACTGAAGCGCCTGTATTGATGCCTCATGCACCGAAACTAAGACTCAAGCATATTCCCTGAGCAGACAATAGCGTCCACTTAAGGCTAGCCTGGGTGAAGCTCCGAACGACCGAAACCCCGGTTTCACTTCGCTTCACCCATGCTACAAGTATCTCCGTGAGAGTCGTCTATAACTCTCTTTATTCTTCAATTCCGAATAAGGACGGTTGATGATAACTCTTATCTTCCATAGGAAGAGCAAAGTGAACTCCTATCCCCAGGAGTCGAATCGGTTTAGATTCATTGCGAATAATTTTTTGAAATAATTCCTTGTAACACTCTAAGTTAACTTGCGTACTTTTGATTTCAGCCGAAACTAATTTAAAGTCACTCATTTTTATTTTAATAAACTGATTTTTTATTAACAAATCAGCCGCATTTTCCTGTATTCGTACAATTAATGATTTATAAAGTTCATCAATTATTTTAATGGCTTTATGTGGATCATGAATATCATATTGTAGGGTTTTTTCTACGCTTAATGATTTACGTAGGCGATGAGGTTGAACGGGACGATTATCAATTCCTTGTGCTTGATAGTACAGTTGTTGACCAAATTTGCCAAAATGTTTTATTAAAAACTCCAATGAATACTGATGCAAATCATTGCAGGTAAATATGCTTAATTGATTTAATTTCGCTGCGGTGACTTTACCAACCCCAAATAATTTGTTTATAGGAAGCTTTTTAATAAAGTGCACTACTTGTTCAGGCGTAATGACAAATATCCCATTAGGTTTATTCCAGGCACTTGCTATTTTTGCTAAAAATTTGTTAGGGGCGACGCCAGCTGAAGCTGTAAGTTGGTGCTCTTTAAAAATTGCTTCTCGAATTGCTTGTGCCATAAATGTGGCACTGCCTTGGCAATGCGCAGAATGCGTGACATCCAGAAACGCTTCATCAAGGGATAATGGTTCTACTAAGTCAGAGAATCGTCGAAAGATGCTATTTATTGATTGTGATACCGCTTTATATTTAGACATGTTTACCGGTAGCACGATCAGCTCAGGGCATAAGCGTTGTGCCATCGATGTGGGCATGGCGGAATGTACTCCATATTGGCGCGCAACGTAATTACAGGTGCATAACACACCTCGTTGATTTGCTGATCCTCCGACTGCAACAGGCTTATTATCTAATAAGGGATTGTCCCTGATTTCAATGGCGGCATAAAAGCAATCCATATCAATATGAATTATTTTTCGAAGCATAAAAAATAGGTTATTAAAATCGATTCGTATAATGTGCAAGTATAGCTTATGCTGCGTAAGCGTTCACGAACTCGTTATCTTGAACTGACCTTGATAAGCCTAATTGGGTTGATATTGATTATCTGTTTTGTCACTTAAAAAGTGAGACTCGAGTTGTTTATAAAATGATTTATATAATTTGTTTTGATTTTCCCCAAGTAATGTATGAAAAAATCCTTTTTTGGGTTTAATCTTGTCGTTTAACATGGATAGTAATAAGGTAATATCATTTTTTTCTAGAGATTTTTCTTGAGTTAGGTAGCTATTTAAATTATCTAACAATTTCTGATAATCCATTTTTCCGTTTAAGAGATGGGATAGTCGAAAATAGTGCATTAAGAGGGTATGGGTCTTATCAAGCGTTTCTTTTTTAAATGTCGGTTCAAAATGCACGTCAGAAAGCTTGGAATCAACTTCAGATTGCATTACCTCAAAAGAAAGGCGCCTAAAAGCCGCTTTTAAGTCAGCTTCAGAATGCATCGTCATATCGAGTTGTGGCAATAAGACCTGGCGTCTCTCAGGATAAGCGATAAAACACCGTATGAGCTCATCTAAATGATAAGGAATTCGCGTGACGTTAATTGTCGAACAATCTCCAACAGTACGACTTTTTAAATCCCGCATCACGATATCAAGTGGAATCTCCACATTGTCAAAGTAAATTATCCCATCATTTAAGGCTTGCTGAAACAGAATGGCCCTTAAAGTATTTGCTGTTTTTTGCATACCTGTTTTATCTAGGTAAATTAGCGCCTCATTGATGGTTTTTATTGATTTTTCTTGAAAGCCTTGTTGTTCTAGTTCAAAAATTAATTCTACTAATGTCTGCCGGCGTCGCAAGCTTTGGGCCATCGCGTGGCTCGCAATGATTTGGGCTATATCAAATGAAGAGGGGTATGGGACATCACCTAATTTGTCAAATAAAGCTTCGAATGATTGGGGATCAATATCTATATCCCGCTGTGTTTCTGTTTCAGAAATTAAATTGGATGCCAATTCTCCCCATATGCCATCTGTCATTGAAACAACAATGTCTCCTTCCGCCAATTCAAGTGTTTTCCGGACAAGTACATTGTCTTTATTAGAAGTTTTTGCATACATTTGTACCGATGATGGAGTCCAAGTACCAAATCCTCGATAAACATGGCGTGCACATAGGGTCTGTTTGATTTTATGGTGCTTGTCTAAAACAACAATTAAGCCATCGCCAATATTTGCAAATTCGCCCGAATATCTTTTTCCTTGTTTAAATTTATAGGTAAAAGCTGCCATGCAGGCGTGCGCGTCGGTCCTCGTAGAGGTCAAGTGGCCAATGGAGATTAGTGCTGTATCTATGTCTTCATCGCTATCCAAAAAGGCATCACAGCTTGCATGCGATACTCTATATATCTCCTTATCCTCCTTGGGGTCACCGGCTCCTCCACCCAAACCGTCGGTCACTGCAATGCGTGCACCATGAATAACACCAGCCTCATCTGTAGTAACGAATGTTCCTGAGCTATCAAGTATCTGATCATGCTTTATATCATGATTCTGGTGGGCTAGACTTGAGCCGATTAGAATCGCACTGTTATGACTTTGATTTACAGAATAAAATCTTTCTGATAAAAATATGGGCAGTTTTTTGGAGTGATCTTTTGCAACCGAATGGGAAAAAATAATTTTTTTGTTGGTGATAACTTTATCTCTCATCGTATTACCCAATATAAATCAAGGTTGCTGGCGAAAATCATCATAAAAAAACCTCTTCGGGATATTATCACTAGTTCATCTTATTTCAGCAAATTTTGTATTGCTGAAGTCTTTATACTGCATTTGGCAGTTTCCCAACCTACCTCTAGCTTCTAAATCCTTAAAGAAACTGAGCAAATAAAGCCAGCTATTATGTCATAAAGCAAGGATTTTTTGAATATATTTCAACCACACTGAGCTATTATTATAAATAAGATTGCGCTTTTTGAGTGATTTTATGCCAACTTTACCGGGTCTAGTTTTTTTGCAAGCCTACCCGCCAGAGCAAATATGGAGACTGTTTGTTGATGGGCGTTTTTGGTCAAAAGAAAATGGCTGGCATGGTTATGAATCAAGAGAAAAAGGCTCGATTAATGCTGCTTTAGAGAGTTTATGCTCTATGGCATTATACGTTGATAAAGCTGGCGAGAAGTTTGAGTTAAATGTTGATTTAATAAAGGATATCCATAAAAGATGTGGCAGGAAGGTAGAGGAGCTAGAAGAGAAAAGTCCAGGTGAAATCAGAACCGATGAGCCAGTATCATTTGGTATTCCAGCGAGTCGAGCCTCAATTAAAGGAATAGAAGAATTTCTCCGACTGTTTTTTCTAATCGAAGGTGGCGCATCGTTCGGGCCTGGGATAGCCGGCTCATTTGGTCCAAAATTTGATATAGACTATTTAAAAGGTTTAACCGTTGAGAAAATACCCGAGCTTGCTAAAAAAATATATGAAGACATGTGTGCGTACGGCCATAATAATACAAACCATTTCTATCTTGCAGTTAGGGCAAATGTTGGCGTTTATTTAGAAGCAATTACTCAATCGTATAACAAAGAAATTAAAGCCGCTAATACCCTTGATGACAAACTTCTAGTTATTGCCAAGCATATTCGCCAATATGAAGTATTACATCCTTTTAAGGATGCCAATGGCAGAACCTTTGTAAACAATTTGTTAAATATTCTTTTGATGCAGCAAGGGTTACCTCCAGCAACTTTTTATGAACCCAATGTTTTTGACTTATATAGTACTGAAGAGCTGGCAGTGGTGATTAAGGAAGCAATTTTTAATACCTTAGAGATTATTGAACAGAATAAAAAAGGTGTTCCTTTATATGGATATAGTGCAACGATGGAAGATAACAAACAGTTCATAGGTATGCTCGATAGTCCTTCTTACCATGAAATTCGAGAACTTGATGTCTCTCGTTTGGATGTTGAAAGCATGCATAGGGAGACACAGAAGTGTCTTGCTTCATTAGATGAGGCCTATCCTCTTCATAGAGGCGCAATTTATCTTAGTGAGCCGCATGGCGTGAAAGAGCTGGTATCTGCTTATGCATCTCAAATTAATCAACGTATAGAGCAAGGTGCACCGCCAATTTATGTAGGTAAAACTCCCATCCATTTAGCCGCGATGATGCGCAATATTGTGATGGTCGATGAGCTTATTGCTAAAAAAGCGGATTTATCAATTCAAGATTATGATGGCAAAACGGCGCTGCATCACGCAGCTGAGTCAGGAAATATGCAGATAATGGGGAAAGTATTAACCGCGATACTCTCCCGAGACGATGCGCTGACCATATTGAACATCAAAGACAATGAGGGAAAAACTGCATTCCATTACGCTGCGGAGTATGGCAGCCCGGAGTTAATAGGTGCTTTAACATCCACGGATGTAATTCAAATCAATGAACCAGATAACAAAGGTTCTTCAGCCATAACTCTAGCGTATAAAAATTATAAATTAGATGTGTTTGAGAAATTATTAGCTTCTGGCGCGGAGATCAGTCCAGCTCTTTTAAAGGAAGTAATGGTTCGGAAGGATAAAGATGCATTGGTAAAAATTCTTGCTAAAAATAAACAACTGCTTTTGAGTAAAGAAGTTTTTGAAATTGCACTTTATATAGGAAGCACCAGTTTGGTGAAGCAGTTTTTGCATGCGGGAATGGATATTAATATCCCAATAACTAAAGAAGGTGGAACAGCATTAGTGTTGGCTACTAATACTGGAAACATAAAATTAGCTGGCTATTTATTAAGAAAAGGAGCCGATACAAGAATACTTGATATTCATGGAGGTACGTTGTTACATCATGTTTACTATACGAAGGCAGAGCATAGAGAGGAGTTAACAAGTAAGATACTTAAGAAAGACCCCGGATTGATTAATATACCCAATAAAGTAGGGCGCCCACCTTTATATAGTGCGGTTTCCTTAAAAGATTTCAACATGATGCGTCTCTTATTGGCACAAGGAGCTAAGATAGATTTCCAAGATGCAGATGGCAATAATGCATTACACATTGCTTTTATTGGAACTCCTAATATATCGATGATACAAGAAATTTTATCTTGGGATAGTACCTTACTTCACAAAAGAAATCAGGCTGGCAGAAATCCATTTCATCATGCACTCTCTGAATTATCGCATTACTCAAAAAAGGAAGAAGCCAAATTTCTTCAGTTATGTGATTATCTTTTAAAAGAGAAAGTGGATTTAAATACAAAAGATGTGAAAGGGAAGACCGTATTAGACGTCGCTTTATCGAAAAATCATTATCATTTGTGTGTCAAGTTGATGAAGGGAGGGGCCCAGACTAGCATTGCCTCTGTCGCAGAATTTCTTGAAGGGGCTACAACAAACTCTATTTTAGAGCATCCTAAAACATTTAAAAAGAAATTGGGGAAAATGCTAGATAAAAATCCTTTAATTGCAATGGCGCAACTGAATGATTTATACATACAAATTAAAAAGAATCATATCAAGACTCCTAAAGATTTTGCACCACAGGGAGGCTTATCCTTTTTTAAAGGAAAATCAGAGGATAGCAGATCTCACGAGCTGGTTTTATCCGTATTAAAGGAGCTCTATGATGCTAAACTCAAATTACTACTCGATAGCTATCAGGGGCAAAGTGAGGATTTTGAGAAAAAACATCGAGTAATTGATGAGAATTTGAAGTTTTTGATTAAGAATCAAGAGATTTTAAAGAAAAAAGAAAGGCCTACAACTCAGATCGTTGAAGGCGAACATTATGGGATAAAATGGTAATTCTTTAGGACGTACAGCAATCATTTTATTCATGGGAATCAGGTTTTTTTCTTAGCATTTTGAGTTCGCCTTGTCTGGATTTTGCATCCAGAATTTTTTGTTTCGCGCGCCTTGAACGTCTTTTCTTTTGTCGTTTTAATTGTTCAATTTTTTGCTGTTCTTTGGTTTGCTCATCACTCAATAGTGCATGCAATTTGTCACAAAGTCGTATTCTTGCAAAATATCGATTGTCTTCACGGCTTCTTGATTCCTGACATTTTACTTCCAAGCCTGAAGGTATATGCTTCAAATAAACTGTTGAGGCCGTTTTATGTAATTTCTGACCGCCTTTGCCACTGCCTATGATAAATTTTTCGATGAAATCGGTCTCATTGATTTGCAGTTTCATCATTAATTCGGCTAACTTATCCCATTTTTCTTTATTAATCATATAAGTACTTTTTAATTGTAAATATTATTTTAAGTGATGTTTTCTTTTTTCTATTATCTTAGATCAATTTTGGAAATCATCATAAAAATTAACCTATGCCATGGTTAATATTCTTTAGCCTTGATGTATATCGATTTTAATTTAATAGCATAGTGCTATAAAACTTTCTCAAACGTTTAATCAATGTTAAAAATAGTGTGTAAAGGACGACGTGTTTGAGTCAGCTATGATAATTTACAAGGATGAAGTATTAATTAAATTTAAAGACAAGCACGGTGGGAAAAATCAAAGTGAAGTAGATGGTTTTTATCATGATCCCGCTGGAGTGAGTTATTTCATAAAAAAACCTAAGGATCTCAAAGAATTATTCACGGAATTGTTTGCTGGTTTATTGCTCCAAGAATTTATGCGTCGTCAGTTGATTGACAAAATATATCATCCATCTTTTATTTGCGCTCAACTGATTCGCTTTGAAGATGGAAGTTATGGGCTTATTCAGCCTATGGTTCTATTTAAAGAGCTCTATAAAATTATTGGTACCGGTTATAGCGATGGTTCTGATCGCGATCCATTGGCAGAGATGTTGTATGGCCCCGATTCCTACATAGCCCTGACTCAATTACAGCACTATTACGGGCTTGCTATTACCTTGATGTATTCTTTGCTTTTTGGTGATCACAGTGTACACAGTGGCAATGTTGTGTGTTTGGATGTTGCCAGCGCAGTGGAAATGCTGTTTATTCAATTTGCGCGTATTGATTGGGGCGCTGCTTTTCGCAATTACGGTTATAAAAAAAATAATGACAATCTTTTACATCCTTTGGAGTATCAAGGATTGTTTAATCCTAAAGGCTACACTAAAGGATATTTTCTAAATTACAAAAAAATCAAGGGCTTGTTTCCTGCTATTGCCGAGCAGGCGAGCCTCTTACAAAAACGAGTGAATGAATCATTACTTGTTGAAATGGTGCATTGTGTTTTAAGACAACTCCCGGTTGATTTAATAGATGCCAAGACTAAGAAAGAATTAGCTCAATACTTAGGTATTGCATCCTTTGCAGACATTAATTTTGGTGAAGATAATCATCAGTTTGCACATGATTTCGTGGATATTTTATCTACTCGATTAAAAAAAATGACAACTCTTCAGGACTTTCCTGGAGCTGTAGCGGATTCAAGTTCGCCACAAGCTGTATATATAGAAAGCATGCCAACAGTCATTGGCTTACCCATCAATAGCGTTATTCTTTTTGATCAGCAAATGAATATTTGGCTCGATATCTTTTCTTCAGCAGATGAACGCAGCGCTTTTGATTTTAATGGTATTGATTGTGCTCAATTAGCGAAACAATATAATTTCTTTATGGATATTTTATTGTGTCAAGCGGAGCAATTAGATCAATTGTGTGATAATGGAAATGGTGGTAAGCATACTGTATCGTATTCACCGAGCCGCTCTTTACGGACTTTATTTACTTTAGAAGCGGATTTAAAACCGTATTTTTCTCATACAGAACAAAGAGTCTCTTGTAAAAACACTTATTGGCAACACGTTGAAACGGCATTAACTGCAAGTTTTAACGCGGTTGTGACTATTAAAGTGCTGCAAAATACACAAAACACGATAACCCTTGCTAAGGGAGCTGCCATTCATTTTTTATTTGATGCTTTAAAAATATACTTGCATGATTTTAATCGGGCGTATCATTTATTTTTAAAAGAGCTGCATATTCCTTTAGAAAAGGAGAACCGATTACTTTTTTTCAGCCGGAATAGCGCTGAGCATTTTGCAACTCGTGATATCAATCAAAGCAGTGATTGTGAAGTGGTTCATGGCAAAAAAATTAATCAATAAAAAACCTTTTTGCGCATTTGATCTACAATATAAGAAACAAATGCTACAAATAGGTTTCAAAATGAAACACGCAGAACTTCAAGAATGGGTCCAAGATCTTGAGCAATTAAATCGTGAAAACGAAGCGGTGCAACAACAAATAACGAGGCTTAAAAAAATTCTTGCGAAACCTAATCTTGTTACTGTCTTTAATGAGGTTAAAGATATTCTGGGACTTCTTTCTGATTTAGACAACGTAAACTATCAGAATATTCGCACTGCAGAAGATTTAGTAGCAAAGGAGTTTATTAGTGACAAACTCTATGAATTTCAAAGCTCTCTTAGCCAGCTACCCACTATACGTGTTCCAACGCATATCCCACCGACAGTAGAACAGCAGATTGAGCAAATTTATAAAAAATATAAATTAAATGTCGAAAAAGAAGTTGCAAAAATTGAACAGCAAGATGATGTTAATTGGCATAAGCTTTTTCTAAGGCAGCAAATAAGAAACAAGTATGAAGGAAATGCAGATTCTTTTGTGCATTTTTCATCAATATATGCTAGGCAAGTAAATCTGCAGATGCCAGAAGTTGGAATAGGGAGTAAGTCAAAAGCACTAGTTGATTACACAAAAGTTAATAATAAGATTCCGAAGAAAGCTGAGAATAAAGATGAGGAGTTGCTTCATTATTCAATGACGCTTTCTGAAAAATCATTCCATTATAAAGGGAACTTTGAGGCATTTAAAAAACAATATATTGCAGAGAAGCGCGGTGAGGTTCAGAGTTCAGCGGCTCATAAATCACTTGACGATATAATTCATTTAATTGAGCGAACTCAATGGACACTGGGGAAGTGGGGAAGTTCATCAGAAATTGACATGTCATCAGGAGCCAAGAAAGCGGTTCCTAATCATATTTATGAAATATATATGAAAGCTAAAGAGAGCAGAGATGATCCCCAAAAGGCTGTTAGCGCTATGGAAGAAATACATCAGATTGCCACCCGAGCGGCTAATTTTAAGCCAACATTTTTCAAAGATCAAAGAAAAAGAGACGAAACGACTCAAAATGCCTATGATGAAATTGCATCAAAGACGGGCCCCCAACAATAAGTAGGTCGAGCCTTGGCTCGACAAAATCAAAGGTGGCTTTTTGAGACAACAAGAGCAGTTTCTTTCATCAAAAATATGAAATAAACAATTGAGTTGCTATTCTTAAGACAGTTTCTGAACATTAAATGGCCATATCCTATACTTAATATTATTATTAATTCATACAAAGTGAGGTCATGATGTTCGAGAAAGATCCGTCTGATGTCAGTTCCAACGGTATCACTGTGACCAGGATGGTAAAAAAATTAACTCCGGATCCTAAATATAGAAGCGCGGATTTTTTTGATAAATGTGCAGTAGCGCCAGATTCTAAGATAGAGCCAGAACAAATCACGATTCAAGCATCGACAACAGCACCTCCAACTGCAAAGGTAGAAGATTTAAATATCCCGGAGTTTTTATTAAAAGACATGTCTGCCGAGGAAATAGTACACATTGCCAATCAATTAATGCGTTTTGCTTATGATCCATTGAACGTGGCAGCTCACCTCAAAGAGTTAGATGCTGAGTTAGGGCAATTAATGCAAGAAAGCCAAACCGTTCCATCACAAGAAGGTTATCCTGCCTATTTGATTGCTGGAAGAGGGAACTTCATTCCTGGCGCTCCACCAGATGACTATCAGCCTTTAAAAAAAGCAAGAATGCTGGATACGTTATTATTAAAACATGAAAACACACGTGATCTTAATAAAAATGGTTATGTGGTTAAATTTATTGGTTTTGTTAGCAGCATGATTGCTGATCGAGTCATCTCAAGTGGCCAACTTTTTAATGAAAATAAGCAAATTGATCGTGTCCTGCTGCATGGTTCTTATTCGCATCGATTATTACTTGCAGCATTTGCGCATGCAATAGAAAAAGGGGGGATTGATTTAAGTCTTAAGTCAGGAAAAAAACTGAGCTTTGTGCAATTGCTAGAAATGTTAGTTTTAGTAAAAACAAAAAATAATCTGAGTCTTTGGGAAATGGTATTGGATACTGTAGAAGATTCTGAGCGTGCCGCCAATGACCCCTTAGATTCAAAACAATTTAGTTTTAGTTGTCGTTCTCCTTTTGTTTTAAATTCTCTGTTGCTGTGTTTTGGCAAAGAACTTGGATTGCCCAATCTGCAAACCTATTTGCTGGATAGCCATTACAAAGCGGCCTATGAAATGGTTTTACGTTCTAAAGAAAAAATAGCAGCGAAAGGTAAGACCCATTATTCACAGCTGGATATTGCGAATGAAACAATCTATGAACGTTCTATGGAGCATTTTTCTACGATGGCTGAAAGTTATGGAGAGGTAGGCGGTAATAGCCCTTTTACCCTAGATGAATTTGCGATGCTCTCTGATAGTCGCTATGTAGGATCCCTATGGGGACCAAGTGTTCGTATAAAAATGTCATCTCCGCAAAAACCAGGAACTTATTCAAGTTGGATGGATTTTTTTCAGAGTAAAAGCACGACAAAGGAACCTGAATCAAGTCAATCTAAAAAACACGCACGTCCTACAACAGATGAGTCGGATGAGGTTGGAGAAAAGTTCGGTAAAAAGAGGCAGTGAAATAAAAAGGGAGCATTGGCTGTCCCACGATGTTATCGGCTCGATTAGCACGCGTAGTATCGTAGGCTGGGCTGTTGTATAG
>NZ_MKTO01000024.1:0-11279 GCF_001897665.1 Legionella sp. 39-23
CCTTGATTACGATATCCTTGGTCGACCACAAGGCCTTCAATATGAAATCTTGTTATTTCGGAAACAAAAAGATAACTCTTAGACCAAGCAATCCAACCAACAACTTTTCCAGCAATTTCCGCAAGAAGGACACCGTAATGCAGTTCACTAGTAAATAGCTCTAGTCGTCTTTGCAACTCCTTAGACGATTGCGGATAACCCAATTGCTCCATTAAAGGGTGAAGATGTTGAGCATCATCAATTAATGCTTTGCGGATAATCAGTTCAGAAGGCACTTTATGCCTCCAGATTAACTCTATCCCCGGATAGATTAGGAGATGAAATCACCAAAAAAGAAACCAAATTTCCAGAACTATTTTTCACTTTATGGGTTATCCCTGCTTTAATACTTATTCCTTCCTGTTCCTGTAACATCTGTTCATAGTCTTCAAACTCAATAACCAATTGTCCTTGCAAACAATAAAAAAATTGTTCTGTTTCCTGATGATAATGTTTTACCTCAAAACTGCCTGAGGGCATCGTTTCATAAAGAACGTTAAACTGACCATCATTTTTTAACCACCATGCATCACAATTTTGTCCCCACTTAAAATGAGGCGCATTGTTTATTGAGACAACCTCTTCTCTCACCGAAGATTCTGATACAGGCAGTTTTGGTTTTTGACTTAAGCTCGAGACTGAATCACCATTTAAGAGTCCGATTTCTCTTGTTGCCTGAAATTCTTTCCGCAAAAAATAGAATATAGAGTTTTTCTGAAACCCATGCCGTTCAAACTCAAGTTCAAATCCTAATTTTTTATAAAATTCTATTGCTTCCCAATCCATAGTATTAACTGTTGCAAAAGCACAATCTTTTTCATTGCCATACCTCAATGCCGCTTGCATGAGCTTTGTTCCCCATCCTTGATGTCTGATGGACTCACTCACCCAAAGATTATCGATATGAAGACCTCCATAGAGGGTTCCACCACTACAACCACCAATAATGCTATTATCTGCATCACGAATAAAGCATGCAAAGAAATCTAAGGATTCGAATCCTCTTTGTTGTTTGGCGTACTCCTTAATTCCATTTGTTAATATTTGAACATCATCAGGGTTTGGATTTTCTAAAAACGATAATTTTAAAGTCATCTCATTTATTCCACTGTAGGAGGCCAGGCACCATGCTCCACATAACTTGCCTCATCACTGCCTGACCAAGGTGGCATAGTAACGCAAATAAACACCAAATCTGCTGCATCACTTCGATATTGAAAATGTGTTCCCAAGGGAATATCGATGCTGACTCCAGCAGTTAAAGGGGTAATGCTCTCTTCATCGTTCAACTTACGCCAAATAGTTCCTTCCCCAGAAAGGACATGCCAAAATTCAGATACAGTTTTATGACGAACTGCTTTGGAAATTGTGCCTGCCTTCAAAGTACAGTGAGCCATTCCACCTAAATGATTATTCATCAGCAATCGAACCTCAGCTCCTGCTGGTGAAGTGTGTTGATATTCTTTGGGTATTTCTTGTGTATTCATTTATGCCTCTATTAAACCAATGCTCTCATCAGTTTTATCAAGTGGTTATTTCTTCATTTTTAATTTTGAATCGTAACGCAAGTAGTATCTGCATCTAAAGTAACTACTTTGCCAATTGGAAGAATGCAATTTTGCTTACCATGTCCATAGGAAAACTCTTTAATACAAGGGACTTTTAATTTAGAAGCCCATTCATTGATTACATCTTCTACCGTACCATCGCTCTGATTCGACTTCTTACTTTTACATTGTTCAAATGTACCAAAAATAACGCCGGAAACTTCATCAAAAACTCCTGCTAAATCTAATTGTGAGAACATGCCATCAATATTATAGGGCTCGACGCCAACATCTTCTACCAACAAAATACTTCCTTTAAAAGTAGGCATGTAAGGCGTGCCCATTAAATTAGTCATAAGGGTTAAATTGCCACCAAGAAGAGTACCTCGGCTAACGCCTCCATGAACCTTTATTCCTTTGCGAATTGTGTACTCTTGGCCTAACAAAGAAGAAAATAATGTTTTTTTAACTTGGGTACTTAAATGAATGGTCAAAGTAAACCCTGTATAACTTACTAAGCCAGTGTTTTTAAATAGGCCTAATTGCAACGCTGTAGTATCACTAAACCCGAATAATGGTTTTGGGTTTTTCTTAATCAATTCATAATCTAAGAAAGGTAAAAGTCGTTGCGAACCTTGTCCTCCTCGGGTTGCAATAATTGCTTTCACTTCTGAGTCTATAAAGAAATCCATCACATCTTGTGCACGGTCACGGTCTTTACCAGCTAAAAATCGTTCTGATCCAAACATATGCTTTGCATACTTTACATTAAATCCATTCGACTTTAATAAATGAACTCCTACTTCTATTGCTTTTTCCGTAATAGGACTCGAGGGAGAAATAAGCCCCACGATATCTCCTCTTTGCAGTGGTTCTGGACATAGAATATTCATTTATTACCTCAATTATTTTCTGCACTCAAAAACAATACTTTCGTCTGTTTCATTAGGCGATGCGCTTCGGTCAAATGCTTTAACCGTTCGTACATTGCTAAAACCAACCTCATTGAGCAAATTGAGCAAGAAAGAAGTGTCTTGATAAATTCGAATTTTGTATTCCTCAACCTCTGTTTGAATTATACGGTTGTTATCAATCAGTTCATATTTACCTATAGAGTAACAAATCTCCTCATCGAGCATAACTAATTGGCTGAGTAGGATGATTGTGCCATCTTCTTTTGGCCATCTTGTGCCTCTCCATATACCTAATTCATTAGGAACCGCATGAAGTGTTTCTACTTCAAATACAAAAAGTCCTTTATCTTCCATATGTTCATAAATGGTTTTTAAGGCTTTTTGAATATCAATCTTTTCTGTGATGAGACCAAATGAACCGCTGGGTATAAAAATTAAAGAATATTTATCGGTTTGCTTTAAATCTTCAATAAAACCATGCCAGGCTTTTGGCTTAAGATTTTTGCTCTTTGCTTTTGCATGCAGTCGTTCTAGCATTGGCTGACTTGCGTCAAAGCCATGAACATCAAATCCTTCTTCAGCCAAAGGCAGTAAAAATCGACCTGTGCCGCACATAGGCTCTAAAATCAAGCCTTTAGCCTCTGCGGCATAGCTTCGATAGAATGAGTATTCATCTTGTGGTGCATTAGGTTTACTTAAATCATATACTTCAGTACAAAGGCTCTGATAAGTTTCCAGTTTTTTCATGGGTTCCTCATTGAAATCCAATACCATTAAATATTCGTCATAGAAGGTACCATTAATTTTAAGTGCTTTAGGTTCGGTACCATAAATTCGAAATCCTTGCTTTTGATAAAAAGCGCAGGCCACAAAATTACTTACTACACAGGTTAGGTGCAATTGAGTGACGCAGGTCCTTGCATGCTGTATCAGGGTTTGAATTAATGCTGTTGCAATACCTTTTCCTCTGTATTCAAGACGAGTATACATACCCCAAAGTACACCTCGGTGTTTGGTTTTAAGTGAAATAAGCGTATAGAATCCAACACAAGACACCAATAAATCGTCAACAAAGACACCCAATACATATCCTTTACTTAATCCATGTTGAAAATCAGCATCGGACATAAGCACTTCCTCTTCATAAGAAGAGCCAAAGCTTTCAGGTGAATTCTTTAGCGCTTCTAATCGAAATGATTTCCATAGTTCCCAGTCTTCTTGCATTACCCTTTTTATCTTCATAAACTGATCTCCATCACCGTTACAGGATGAGATTTAAATTCATCCATACCGATTTTTTTCCACCCAAGGCGCCTATAATACTCAGGTATGGTAGGATCAAGAGCAAACAAGTACAGTTTTTCAAAGCCAAGTTCTTTTGCTTTCTCGACTGCGGCATCAACTAATATTTTTCCGATCCCCTGTTTTTGATATTTTGGATCAACCACCAAATCACCAATCCACGGCCCTAAATCTGGTCGAATATCTTCGTTTAATTGCAAAGTACAAGAACCTACAGGAATTTCATCGTATAGCGCAATGTAAGTAAAAGGCATCTCTTGGTTCAGCTCTTCGTAATACAAAGATTCAATTTCTTCAATTCCGATCTCTGGCATCCAGATTTTACCTAAAACTTCATGCCAAATCTTAGCAAGCTTTGGAATACAGTCTGAATATTGTTTTAGGTAGGCTATTGTTATCATCATAATACCTGTAAAAATGGATTATTCCTCGCACTCGTGGCAAGGCGTTCCTTGATGAAACACCATTTGCCAACGATTGTGTTTGTATTGCCAGAGCGAAGAACGTAAAGAACTTTTTGAGGCAACAGTAACCTTATAAGTTGCCAACATGACTTCAGGCGACACCTCTAAAACTGAAAAATCATTAACCATATAGCTTCGTTGCTCTTCTTCTGGAAGAGAATCAAGTAGGTCGTTCTTATTGTAAATTGAGCCAGAGGCCCCATACTCGATAAATTCATCAGCAATCAATAGTTTCAGTTGCGCAATAGATTTTCTCGTTTCCGACCTTAATAGAGAAATTTCTAGCTCATAAATCAATTGGTGTTCTTGTTTCATAGCGATTTTCTCATCAAATAAACGTTGAAATCCAAAAAACAATTATGCTCTGTCATGGATATGACAAAATACCCAAGCTGTTCATAAAAAGATCTTGCCTGAAATTCGGCCGTCTCAATGGTAATCACTTGGCAATTCTTTTGTTTTGCAAAAATTTCCAGTTTTTCCATGAGATTTCGTCCTAATCCTTTTTGTCTAAAATCCGGATGAACCCAAATGCAATCGACATAGCAATTGGCTCGAGTGACATCCCCATAACAACCTGCTAAAACGGTCCTTTTGTCGATAGATTTTATGTAGATGGTAAAGGGAGTATGATTGTAAGCACCAATCATTTCTTCATTGTAGATCTTTAAGCCGTCAGATAAAATGGCAGTGATTTCTTGGTTGGTTCGTTCTTCGAAACAAATCTCATAGTCATTGTTCTTGGCTAAAATTATAAGCTCTGGTATTTTTGCATCTTCTGGTGCATCGGAATGATAACCGCTCCAAAGAATACCTCCATAAGGTTGTAGTATTTTTTCAACCAACTTTTTTAAATGAGTTGAATCACCTTCCTTATAAACTCGATTAAAACTTTCAGAAAACTCCCTGGCTAAATTGGGATTTTCTTGATGCAAATAGCGAATGATTGATTTACCATTGGCGCACCATTTATTTTGAGCTCTAAAATAAAATTGAGACAATGCTTCAAAAAGCCATGAGGCTGAGGCAATTTGTTCTTCATAAGACTTAGGAGATAAAATATCTTCTAAGACATCCGTAATTAAAAAACGCTCTTTATCAATTTGATTTTTATCCCAAGAAAGAGGTCCGCGCTTTAAGTAAAGATGGGCCTCCTCTCTAATCCCGTTTGAAAAATCGCTAGCTGGCATCATATCTTTTCCCGACAAAATCATTTGAATGGTTCCTGAAATACCGGAATTTATTCTCGATTCTTCAAAAAAATAACGAATGGATTCTCTGTCGTGTACAAAAGCATCAATAGGCCAACCTTCATAAACAAAGGCTTCACGATAAACTCTGATTAATTTTTCATAGACGATTACGAGATCTAAATCTGAGACTTGGGTTTCTTCCCCTTGAGAAACCGAACCGGCCCAAAAAACAGCACGTGCTTCTGAGTAACGTTCATGAATTAACTTTTGAATTGTTTCTTGAGGTGAGCAACGCATGTAATCTGTTTCCTTTTTTTTCGCTAAAATCACCT
This sequence comes from Legionella sp. 39-23, assembly GCF_001897665.1. Classification (NCBI taxonomy): domain Bacteria; kingdom Pseudomonadati; phylum Pseudomonadota; class Gammaproteobacteria; order Legionellales; family Legionellaceae; genus Legionella; species Legionella sp. 39-23. The sequence goes on from NZ_MKTO01000024.1 coordinate 5,792, forward strand.
GATTTCCAGGTTGATCTATTTTATTTGATCAGTCATTTCGACATTACCATCAATCGGTAAATCTTTTTCGCATTTTTTACTTTGTACTTTTTCTTCTTTTGCAACAACGACGTGACGGTGATTTGGCAGAAGTTGGGCATTCAATTCTTGCAATGCAGAACCAATAATTCCTTTTTGTGGCTTTTTATAACGATAATACAACCATCCTTTCTGTTCTAACCATAAGCAGAACCGATTAAAAACATATGCGGTAAACAGAATCCCAATCAGATAAATAAATAATCTCATAATTCTCACTATTTCATTAATTTTCGCCAAACTCAAAAAAGTCTGGCGAGTTAAAAACCATCATTGATGTGTTTCTAGTGCTTTACTTATCCAAGCTGATGCTTCTGCATTGAACAGTAATTTAATATGCCATGGCTTTATCATCTCCTGAGGAGGCGGCATTGTTTTTAAGGCTTTTACTTCATGCTCTTGTCGCGAAATTTCTTGCCATAATAAAATACCGATTAAGTAATCTCTATTTCCTGCAGCTAAATAATTATCGATTAAGTCTTTCCATTCTTGAGCAAGCCTTTTCCCATGCTCTCCTTCAGGTGGAGAGTTCATGTTATCGATGATTTGGTTGTACAGATTATTCCAACGCTTCAATGAATAGGCCATCATCGCACGCGACAACCAATAAGCACCTTCCGGGGTGATTTCCAATTGGGTTAGTCTCCCAGATTGTATGCTTTCCAAAAGACTGGCTCCCAATTTGACTTGCTCAGTAAAAAATTTCTTCATTTTTTTTGATAAATCTTCCATAACAGCAGCAATTCGCTCACCATCTGGTCCTTCAGGATCACCTACCTTTTGTTGGTTCATTTCCTCAATAATAGAATCTCTAAGTGCAAATTCTTCAGGAAATTGCTCGTAAAGAAACAAGTAGTCTTCAAATTGAGAAACAGTTAATTGTTTTCCAGCCCACGTTTTTTTCAATTTATCTCGTAGATTTTCTGTCATTTTATACCCCTCTATGAGTAACAACAAATCTTGCCAATTAGGAAACATTGATGCAGAACGGCTTTTTAGAATTTCTTCAAGCACTTGATTCACTTTCAGTAAATCTTCACTTTGCTTTCTGATTACTTGGTGTTGTGCTTGCAGGTGAGCATAAACGTTGGAATGTTTTTGCAGAATATCCTTTATTTTGCTTAATGAAAAACCAAAATACTTCAAAGCAATAATCTGCTGTAACTTTGCCAAATCCGGCTCGGTGTAACAGCGGTAACCATTGGGCTCAAGATAAGAGGGTTGTAACAAACCTATTTTGTCATAATGCCGCAACATGCGAACCGATGTCTGAGTTAACTCACTGATTTCTTTTATATGCCATTTTGTCATCATGTCTCCTCCCAAGATTGAGAATAGGGCATGACACTATGTTAGGGTCAATAGTCAAATTCAAAACCTGTTATCCAATGAGTTTTTTACCAAATAATGGTGTAAGCACCATTTGCATCATTCCATGATGCCACTCATCGAGTGGCTTTACTCCTGATGCTGTTTCCGGAATCTGTCAATAAAAATGAATTATTCCGTCTTGTCTAGGCGTGCCTTCTTAAGCACTCATTTATCGAATAATTAAATATTCTTTTATTATTCTTGTTCAAATGCAGTATAAAATTTGAGAAAAGATGTTTCAGGCCAACAACGTTTTAATTCAGCTAACATGGCTTGAGCCATCGCTCGTAAGTAGGGTAAATGTTGATAAGCATTGCTACTATCTATAAATGCTTGCAACCTCGATAAAACCCTAGGTCTAACCCAGTTATCTTCTTCATTCCATAAAGAATCCTTCGGTACAGGACCTGAAGGTCCAATCCTATCTTTTTCCCAAGTTGAATTAATAAAAGGTATCGTTTGTTGTAAAAGCCAAAAACCGCAGGCATAGGTATAAGCTTGATTGTATTGTTTATCATCAGTTGCTTCTGAAATCGTTTGTTTGAGTTCCTCCCTATAGATTTGTTCCATATGCTCAATAACATCCGTAGGAATGGCTTTAGCACACCAGCACGTTGGCATACTCATTCGCAAATAAGTCCCATCTAACAAAGCATTACGCACAACACACCATTCAAAATCAATAAGCTGCAAATCTTTAGTTTCTGCATGATCAAATACATTATCAGGACAAATGTCCCCATGAGTCAGAACAGTAAAAGATCCGGGCTTTATTACATATTCAATTAAAGATTTCGCTTCTTCAATGCATTCATGAGTTAAAGTTAAGCCTAAATTTTTATTTGCCAATCCCAGTTTCGGTAATAAATCATTCAATGCGAAATTAAGCTCATCATCAACCGTTTCCGCCTCAGGATGAATCATTTGCAAAATTTGTTCATAAAGCCCGGTATTTCCAAAACTTGCTGCATGAAAACTTCCCAAGGCTTTCATAAAACGGGTCAATGCAGCAATAGCTTTTTTGCGATCAGCTACAGTAAGTGAATCGACTAAACTAACATGCTGAACTCCTAAATCTTCAATCAGAATAAATCGATACTCTTTACTTCCACCAAAAAACTTTGGGACATTATGCTTGTTTTGCTTAATCTCAGAGGCAAATTCAAGACCTGCCCAATCCCTTGCAAATCGTGCATAAGCTTCCTCATCATTAGCATCGGTGTCTTCTCGTAAAGATTGTTTTAAAATAATACTTTCAGGGATTTCTTTCGTTTGGCTTGATAAAAAGAGTCTTACTATGCAATTTCTCCGTTCAGGCTCACTTAAAAACTGAGTGGAAATTATCTTAACCTCTGCATCAAATCTCTTATTTAATATATAGGTGATTTTATCAAGAAGATTAGAATCAAGAATTCTGTGTTCATTTATGGAGCTTGCTTTCATCTTTTAAACCTAAGTTGGGATCAAGGAGCTTTATTTCTATGCGTTCTTTTCCGCTGCCAATATTAACCCTTTTTAGGGCAATGAATCCAACTTCCGCGGTTGATTGTACATGTGTTCCACCACAAGAAACCTTACAAAATCCTTCAATCTCCCAATAACGTCTTTGACTCTTCTCATCAGAAAACCCAGTGCGAATAAGCATATCTTTTGCAATAATTTGATTGTATTCAAACAAAAGAGAGTCAAAAATATCCGAGATATTGTGCTGATAGCTAAAGTCGATTCTAGCCTTATGTTCAGCAATATGCGCACCTATTTTTTCAATGGGAAGCATTCTTTGAACAAGCTCTAAGATTAATTCAGCAGCAAAATGAAGACGCATCAATTTGTAACGACGAACAAAATCGATTTCCATAAGGACAACATCTCCTTCAGAAAGTCCATGCCCCGAAGGTAACGTATAATAAATCAAGTGATTTTCTATTTCAGAATGAGTGACCATCAGGCCATTCACGAGAACTGTATCACTTTCTTGACCACCGGAAAACGAAAAACCAATAGCCTCTGCAAAAAGTAGTCGATTCTCATTTACCGACACCACCTTAGTCATTAATTGGCATTGATAGGGATTATCCCAAAATAGTTTTTGCATAACTTACTCTCTAATCTTTACCACTATCCCATTGGTTAGCTGCTTAAGTGTTTCAGGAGACAATGAAAATACGGCATTGGGCGTTCCGGCTGCGGCCCAAAGGACTTCATGGCATAACAAATCTTCATCGATAAGAACCGTATTAATAACATTTTTGTGGCCAACTGGAGGGACCCCACCAATCGCAAAACCAGTTATTTCTCGTGTAAAATCTGCATCAGCCTTCCCAATAGATTCATTGATGAGATTCCCAATCAGGCTCTCATTCACACGATTAACACCACTTGCTAATACCAATATCGGCTTGTTGGTTTTTTCAGTGCAAAATAATAGTGACTTCACAATTTGAGCAACACCACAACCCAAAGTATCAGCAGCATCTTTTGCAGTGCGTGTGCTCGAATCAAGTTCCTTGATCTCACACGATAGACCCTTTTGAGATAAAAAATCCTGTATGATTTGCGCGCTTTTACTTAAATTTTTACCTTTATTCATCATGATCACTTACTTATCATCGCCACAAAGAACACTTTCTAGTAAGCTCTGTTACCACATCCCAATCCCCAAATAAAACAATGCCATAGTAAATCAGATCGTTCTCTTTAACCTCTGCCGTTCTTTCAATTTGCTCTTGATAGGTACCCACAGTCATCGTATCGGTAAAATCATTAAAAAAAACATTTTTTGCTAAAGCATTCTGGCGTAATGTTCTAATTTTGTTGGAGTTCTCACAAAGAATGATAAAAGGTATTTCTGAAATATAAGGGTGAGATCCTCCATCTGCATCTCGATAATCGGTTAAACGCAGTTCTTCTTCACCAATTACGGAACCTAAACCAATACACATATGAGCAAGCGCATTCATCACTTTTCCTGGCTCAATACGCTTATTAAGTACCGCAACCAGTTTGTTTTTAAAAGGGTGTTCAACCATACAGTCCTCCACAATTTACTTCACAATTCGTGCGTTATAACGCATAATAAACCAGTATATACTCGTGCGCTAAAACGCACAAGCTTTTTATTAAGAGACATCATGCAAGAAATTTCAAAACGTATTGCAAAAACATTAAAATCATTAAGACAAGAACGAGGTTGGAGTTTAGAAAAAACAGCGCTTGAAACCGGCGTTTCTAAAGCGATGCTCGGGCAAATTGAACGAGAAGAATCAAGTCCAACGATTTCTACCTTATGGAAAATTGCGAGCGGCTTTCAAGCCTCCTTTTCTTCGTTTATTGAAGACAGTCTGGATAATTCAACCAATCCTGCTTATAGGGCGGGACATGCTGAAACCTTGCATCCAGATGATGAAAAAATACGAGTACTGCCTCTATTTCCTTTTGATGAGCAGTTACATTTTGAATTGTTTGTTATTGAGTTATTGCCCGAATGTGAACATCTTTCACCTCCACATAAACATGGAGTCATTGAGCATGTCATTGTTGTGGATGGAACCATTGAGCTTTTGTTAGGCGGGAGCTGGAAAACACTTTCTAAAGGAGAAGGGCTTCGTTTTAATGCCAATCAACCGCATGGCTACCGGAATCCAACCAATGAACTATCGCGCATCCATGATATTATTCATTACCCACCCCAATATAAATCGCCTTAATCGATTATGGTACATAAAACAAAGGCGTTAATGCCATAGTTTTTAAGTCATGAAGCCACTCATTGCGTGGCTTTCCTCCTGGCGCTGTTTCTTCAAACCAGTTGTATTTACACCAAAGGTAGATATCCAAGCTTTTCATTTGCGAAAAATGATTCATTTCTTTTAATTCGTCTGAACTCAATGGCCGGATTTGCCTATACCCTTCTATAAACCATTCAAACAAGGGTTTCCAGAGAGGCCATGGCTTATTGCATAAGTCCAAAAAAGGTTTAGCGATATCGGCAAGATACCAATGATAAACTGGCTCATCAAAATCAATCAGATGAACGCTC
>NZ_MKTO01000025.1:0-79768 GCF_001897665.1 Legionella sp. 39-23
TCAATGTCATGGTCTTATTTTGGGGGGAAAGGTCACACTCAATAATCGTATTAAATGAGTTCTATTTTCAGTAATGGCTTGTCCTCTTAATTGGTCTGGTTTATTCAGGAAAAAACCTTGAAAGTAATCAAATCCCAATTCGACACAATCATTAAATTGACTTCTATTCTCTATTTTTTCAGCAAGCAATTTACCATTGAAGTGTTGCAGTAGAGTAAGTTGCTTGCGGATTTGCTGTTTATTTTGATGTAATACATCTATTTTAATAATATCAGCAATTTGAATCAGTGGAATAATTTGTTCTGTATAGATGAAGTCATCCAAAGCGATCTTATATCCCTCTTTGCTCAAATCAATCAAGTTATGAATTAATTGATCATTGATAGGCATATCCTCAATTACTTCAACAATGATTCTATTTTTGGGGAGTAATTTAGGAATTTGATTGATCAAATGATTGTAAGTAAAATTAATAAATGCTAGTTTGTCACCAATCACGTCATTCAGGTCTAAATTTGCAAATAATTGTGTGATCACTGACGAAGTAGCATGATCCCCTGCTTTCAAATCCTTGTTATCCACATGAGCAGCTTTGGAGCTTCCATCTCTATAAAGTAATTCATAAGCTCTAACTAGCCGTTCCCTGTCATAGATACTCTGACGCGCTAGAAGTATTTTCATTAATGCATCTACCAATTTAATCTTATTATTGGTGAACATAAATAAATAATAGATTATTATTTGAACTAAGTTTCAAATAATATTTCATTTTTTTATGAACCTATCTGAAAGCCTCTACTTGATGGTTCATTTAACTTATTACTCACCGTTCGCTTAAATTTATTTAAAGTTCAGACAATATCGATTTTACGCCCAAGCGCTCTGTACACTTCAAAACAAACCAATCATACCTAGAGGGTCAAGCCTTGCTTTGTGCTTAACGCAGAAATTATCAAACAAACACAAGTCTGATAAGTAGCGGCATATAACAGCTGATACTTTCAGATATTGAATCTTACAATGCGAAATTTGGCTTAATAGTTACTACCTCTAGTTTTAGTAACGGCGCCAGGGAAACTGTGAATAATAGAGGATACCCAATAGAAGAAGTAAATAAACAAAATTTATATAAATGGATACAGGATATTCGAAGTCCCGGAAGAGGGATCATTAGATGCTGAATAGATTTTTTAATTTCTAAAATTACAAATTCAGCAAAGCTCAAAACCATGTGTTTTTATGACACTTACATTTGGTAGCCTTTAAAAGGAAAAAAATCGGGGGTTTGGCGAACGTTGCTGCTAATGAGGATAAATAAATTGGTTTTCAAGCGTTGAACTATTTCAGTTTTCTCCTTAAAGTCTACTTTTCAAGTAGTCAGACTTAATATTTATTTTTTACCAGCAGTCTTCCCTTCGTCTTCTAAATTCGATTTGAATTAACTATAGAATAGAGAATTGATACTGCAAAAAGACTTGGATAGATGCACTTTATTCATCATTACTCAAATAGTATTGATGTACTAATTAGGACTATCAGTAAACAATGTTCCATTTTTATCTTCTTTTTTATAAATTAATTTGTGTGAGGGAAGTTCTTCATAGACAGGGATTGGTTTCTCATTTACCTCTTTAATTTGAGATAATAAATTAATCGCTGGAGTAAAACCCTGATCCGCTGATTTTTTTATCCAATACAGCGCCTTATTTTTGTTTTTAATTGTGCCTTCTCCCCGTAGATACATTATTCCCACATTATATTGTGCCTTTTCTTCACCATTCTCTGCTGCTTTAATAAGCCAAAAAAGAGCTTTTTTCTTATCGTTATCAAGGCCATATCCCTCATAATAAGCCATTCCCAAATTATATTGGGATTTACGATTTCCTCTTTCTGCGGATTGGGTAAGCAATCTTATTCCCTCATCGATATTTTGTTGTTCCCCATTTTCACCAAGCAATTTCGAAAGGCCTTTATCCCCCTCATCATTTAGTGATGAATTTATAAAAGTCCCATTAAATATGTTTTTATTAGGTGCATTTGATGTTTTGATTTTATTATTTTGTGAATAGTATCTAGCCAGCACCTCCCTTTCTTCAGGTGTCTGTGATTTATAAATATATCCAAATCCCAGCCCCTGATGAATAATGTAATAATTAAAATCATAATAAATAAAGAGTATAGTTCCGATAATTACAACAATAGACAGTCTATTAAGAAACACGCTATAAAAATTGTATTTTTTATTCGAAGATGGAAGGCCGATAATCTCATTTGATTTTTTAGTATTATCCTTTGGTAAAGAGTCTTTTAGATATTCAGGTAATATATACTCAATAATTGCTTTTTTATGATGTTCTTGGAGTTTTGGGAGTTTTTTGCTCGTACTATTTAATACTTCGAAAATTTCTGCTGAATATATAAAAAGATCCGAACCTAAGCCCAAACGAATTATAACTTTGTCCTTATTCAGGAAGGCAAACTGAATGTGCTCTATATTTAAATGATTTTTATATAAATATACATAAATAGTATGTGCTTTAATTTCCTTATTTTTTGGATATATTTTATAGAGCAGCTTTATTTTGAAGTTGTATGTTTGAAAATAGTCCGGATGCTTATTATATGCAATTCCACAATTGGGACATTGCCATTCTGGTACTGTTTCCCTTCTTTTCCTAATATAATGACATTCTGGACATTTCATGATTATGCATTTTATTCTATATAAATTTATTATTGGTCCAATTTAATTTAATTGCAAAATCATTATCTTCACACTAATAAATTTTATTAAGCCCTTATAAGTTTTACTTATTCACACCAAGAATTAATCGCCTGCCTCAGGATTTATTTGGAAATTGGATTATTATATTAAATAATGGACGGATCAAATCGAAACTAGGAAAATCTAAAACTCAAGCAAGCGTAGGCTGGGCTGAAAAGCCCAGCGACCAAGCTTGGGTATTACCTAGAAATCGATTATTAACTCAAAAACGGAATATTAATTCTAATATCAATCAATTCATCAGAGCAGTTGCTGGGCTTTTCAGCCCAGCCTACGCTTGCTTACCTCCCTATAATATCCTGACCTGATACCAACCAACTCACAAGTAATCTTGCATTGATAATTTTAGTAGAGAAAATGCAAATAGACTTGAAAGTAGTGTAAGGCTATTTTGAAATTGGGTTTAACTAGGAAGCTCACCAAGTTGATTAATAAAGTATATTCATAAAATGTATTTTTTTATGTAAATTAATGTCTCCTTTGCTTATTGAGAACGTTATGAAAAATATTATTTTACCTTAATAACTCCTCCAGCCTTCTGTGCAAGTTCCCGGAGTAATAATAGGTGCAAAAATGGAAAAAAAATACATCAAAAAAATTCAAGAACTACAGAAAAAAATGATTTTAGTATTAAGATGGCATATTTGAGTAACAATGCTTATGAGCTAGAAATAAAGTAGTCCTATCACGCTATAAACTCTTACATCCCACTCACTCATGGCTTATATCTTCAGTATTCTCTTCCAAAACTTTAACCATATGCAGCAGGCAATGCGAAAATAAGTATTCATTAAACATGGGGTTAAGCAACAAAGCCCTAGCGAGGCAATCATTTAGGATTTGCCTAGCTGATGTGATGAACTTGGTCGAGGATCTGAACTTTCAGCTTGAGGCTCCTGCTGAAACATTCTATAGCGTGAATGGACATGAGGTAAAACACAAGCTCTTATTTGGCCTCTGATGCTTTCTATATCAATAGGAACTAAGGCTGGTGCTGCGCGTAATGTCGCTGCAAAATCAGGGCATAGATCTTTGGGTATTCCTTGTTGATCTGGTTTTACAACCTGTCCATCTGTTAAAGACTTCTCTCTGATAACGCTGTTTTTGAATAAACCATCATCTATTATATAAAAAGATTCTGATGAAGGGTAGGTCATTTTAAGTTGTCTTACAAAAGAGGGGCATTGTAACAAGTAATCCATAAAAAGAGGGTGATAGTTTTGTTGATTTGAAATGGCGTTTAATAAGTTGAGTTCATTCTTTGATGCTGGGTCTTGAGCTTGGGTTAGTGTTTCTCGAGCTTTATCAATGAGTTCTCCTACAACAAAAGAATTTAGCAATACTTTGTTACCAGATAGGAATGCCCGTACATCTACTAGAGAGAGCTCTTTTTGTTGAAGTTTTTGAATGGCATAAGCCACCGCCATGATTTGCGTTGCTCTGGTGATATCACTTTCGTCTGTAGGATCAAGGTCTAGATCTTGAAACGCATTTAATATGAATAGGCTTTGAGCTATTTGATCTTGATTTGTTTTAAAAAAATTGGGATTTAAATATAAGAAATATCCTAAAGCATGAGATGCAGTGCTTTGGAGTGTGGGATGGGGATAACACTGTGTAAGAATTTGAAATACTTCCCAGTTTCCTTCATCGGTCAAGGGTTGTCTTAATCCTTTGAGCCCTTCGTGAAGTTGGTAGTCTGCTGAAAATTCTATGACGTTTTGCAAGGGACGAGGAGGAAGTCCTTTTGAGTCTGACTCCATCAAATCATGACACACCCAATTTTCTAGTGTATCTAGCCACGCCTTATTTCGAACTGCAAACTCCCATCCAATGGGCATTGAATTAAATTCATCTTGTCCGAAAAGATTTATCGTTGTCAGGTAATAATTATTTGCTAGAGCTTGGTACACAGTTTGTTCATTCCCTTCGGGGATGCTTAGGGAAAGCATGTTAAGCGATTCTTTGGCATCTTGGATAATGTGACATACCACTCCAAATTCTTCTAGGCTGAGTTTTAATGGATAATCCATTTGAAGAGACAGCCACTCAAAGTCTTCTAATCCGCGAAACATGTTTAATAGTTCTAAGCGAGAGCTTTGGCACCCAGCCAAGCAAAACACATTGGATGACGCCACTGCTTGATGCTGAACCAATGCTGCCTGTAAGGCATTTAATTCGTTTTGAGTTAAAGGCTTTGTCAGTTTAAACTGGATGATATTAGAATTCACTCGGTTGGCTTGTAAGTCTTGAACTGCCTGGGCGAAATTCTGATTGCTTATAATAAATGCTGTTTGAAATTAAGGCATTATGGCTCCCATTAATACTTATTTTCATTATAGGCATATTCAAAACGAATTGCTGGCGAGTAAAGCCAGCTGGCGTAAATTTCATGCAGCAGTCAATCAAAATCATTATTTTGAAGCCTGCACAGTAACTGACCGTTTTTGTCATGATGACAGCCAGGTTAAGCCATTACTGAAACAGGCTAATGAACCCATCGACCAGTTCACAGACGATGGGGCTTATGATGAAACCCCTGTTTACGAGGCAGTTCTAGCACATTCTCCTGATGCTGATGTCGTGATACCGCCTAGAACCAACGCTGTGGTCAATGAGAAAGCAGAAAAAGCGTTAAAGGATGATTTCCAATTAGAAAATTTTCTGGCTGCAATTCCTAAAGCATTCAAAAGCTGTATGCAAAGCTCTGCTGGGTTGATACATTCAGACATGCGATGTTGAATGATCCAGAAAATATTAATTTTCTTGGAACCTTATTACCTATAAAGAAATCAGATATAAAACCTGATGCAGAAGCCATGGCGTCAAGAGTGCAATTTTTGATAGAGCAAGGACTTTTTAAGAAATAAATTAGTATAGGAAGTAATTCTTCCAAGTGCAAAAATGATTTTGTAATATTTATTACACAATTTAGTGTTGTTGCGTTAACGAGTTGAATCCGCCAATCCGCTAATACCACTAAGTATGATTATCGTGACTTTACGGCAAAAAAGCATTGAGTCATTATTTTCGCCCCAACCTATTGATTTTATTAGGACTGCTAGCTAACCTTGCTGCCCTTAAAACGAGGATTAAAAATCCCTATCCGAGGACGTAACACCTGGTTGTTTTATAAAACCGAATACGGAGCTATGGTAGGCGGCGTACTCACGAGTATTATTTATACCTGTGAGTTAGCAGGCATCAACCCCTTTGAATACCTAATTGCACTCCAGGTTTACAAAGACCAAATTGTTAAAGAGCCTCAAGCCTGGCTTCCCTGGAATTACGAAAACACGTTGGCTTCATTAGAATCATCACTGGCCGCATAAGGCCATAGAGCGCCAATCATCTGGAAGGCTTGCTTTTATGGGATGGCCTTGGGCAAGCAGTATCAATAACTCACTGGAGCGTAATTGAATTGAAGGACTCAACCCGCTAGGCCACCAAGCTAATTTGCCTCGACTGAACCGTTTATGGCAGAGCCAAAAACCACTCGCATCATACACGAATAGTTTTACTGAGGTTCGCATGCGATTGGTAAAGACAAATACGGTACCACTGAACGGGTCATCAAGCAGCTTTTGTCGGCATAAGGCTTTTAAGCCATCGATGCCTTTTCTAAAATCAATGGGCTCTACTGCCAATAACAACCAATGTTGTGGGGTAATCTGCAGCATCGTTAACCCAGAAAATCCAGCATGGGTTTTGATACCCTACTCATCGGTACTGCATTGATTTTCAGTATACTGCCACAGGGACGATGAATCTCAACACTACAAGGTGCATCGCTATTCGATAGAAACTCTGAATCAATCCTCGTAGGTTTCCCTTTTACCTCACAAACTGCAGGCTAGTATTCTGGATAGGTACTAATTTTTTCCTGCTTTGGATTGGACTAATCCCTAAATGACTGCCGATTTTCGAAGGAGTATAATCACCCAATAGTCCCTTGACCTGCTCCCATACTCATCAGGAATTTGACCGCGCTTTGTTCGTGTGGCTCGCCAGTGTCTAAAGGCTTGTTTGACAGTGTCTAGTTTATTGGTGCCATTTATCATTAAGTCGCCTCCTAAAATCATTGAGGCTATAGGCTAAACGACCGCTCTGTCTTTAGTCACGCACGCTTGCCGAAAGCTCAGTGATGTTGAATAATTAATATTAAATATAGGATGGCTTCTTTCAAATATTAGGTCAGTTAATAAATTACTACCACTTCTGTATACTGTTTGAGGAAAAAGAACTCACTTATTGCTCGTCGCTAAATAGTTTTCCTGTTTTACACAGATTATGGCCTCGCACTCCGGAACTTGCGCCCTGACGTAAAAATTGTATGGTAACGAGACCACATTGCTGTGATCCCGTTTCCAAACAACCATAGATTCATCCTTGGATTTCTTTTATTTTCGCCTCGATCCCTTCGCGTGAGCAATGCCATCAGCAGGATTTAATGGCCATTGATGTTTAGGATAACGTATTCGTAACTCTTTACGGATTTCTGAATAACCATTTTTCCAAAAGCTTTCTAGATCGCTTGTTACCTGCACTGGACGAAAATTTGGACCTAATAAATGCAGAACAACTGACACACTCTGAAATAATATTTTCGGCGTTTCTTCCCATCCAAACACTTCTTGGATGCGTACTCTAAGAAAGGGATGTTCAACCGTTGAATAATGAATGGGTATCATGCTACCACTTGGAACTTTTAACCTATTTGGGAGTTCGGTTTGTAAAATACTACGCAATGTTTCAGATATATTTAGTTCAAAAAAATACACTAAATTTTTTTGCAGTACTAAGGTCATTTTACTTTCACCGAAACATGCTTGTCTAAATACAGTTAAGCAAAATGATTTTTTTAATGCATCTCCGTCGAAAAGATTTTCCAATTCATCTTGTATATGAGGGGGTATTAATGCCTTATGGAATCGTAAAAATATAATCTTTTGATACCACTCATGTAAATTTTCATTTTTCTTCAGTGTGCTCGCCCAATTGTCAGTTAATATATCAGGCAATTTTTCTGCAACGTGTACCGAGGTTGCCAGCGAAAAATTCGGTTCTTCTATAGGTAAATCCCAAAGTGTTTTAAATTCCCGCTGATAAAATTGCGATTTTTCTGCTTCAAAAATGATGTCTCTTTTCTTTATTATGTTGTCGGAAAAGTGTTTCAACAAAAATTCTTTATTTATCCCACTCGCCTGATTAATCAAAGTTTCAGCCTCCCCGCTTTCTTCAAAACCATTCAATGCAATAAAAAATTCACTCCTTTTCACAAGCGTTCGATCTGATAATTTTACACCACGACCACCGACCATTAATGCACGATCAGAGTTCTTGCGACGTCGACACAAACGATCACCAAAAGATAACATAAGGAGCAACTGTCTAGCTTCATCTTCTTCACGATAAACAGGGGGCTCTGCTTTTTTTAATTTTTTAGCAAGATCTAGAATCTGCTGATAACTTTGTGCGACAGTTTGTAAAATTGTAAAATGACCTTCATGTGAAGAACCATCTTTTAGAAATTTATTCAAAATTTTTAATCGCGGTGCAATATCACATTCAAAATGATCTGCTTGAAAATTATTCGTCATTTCTTTCCGTAGAATATCGCGCTCTTGTAATAACGCTGCAATTTTTGCAGCCAGATCGATGCAATTATTTTCTATACCTGCAATTAATAGTCTCCCCAAACGCAGAGGTAATGGGAAATCCAAAAGCTGGCGACCTATTGATGTTAATTCGTTGTTATTTTTGATAGCACCTGCCGCTTGTAAGCTAAAGGTCGCACGTTCAATGCTGACACGAGGAGGTCTTTCAAACCACGAAAAATTCTGAAAATTCGAGATATGTTGATTAGCTAAAAAAAGTAAACTATCGCTTAAATCTGAACGTAGAATTTCTGGAATATTTGATTTCACAAATAAACTTTCATCATGTTGATTCCACATCCTGTAACAAACACCTGGAAATTGTCGGGCGGCTCTACCAGCACGCTGAATGGCACTCGCTAAGCTAATTCGCGAAATTTCCAGGCGTGAAAATCCAGTACGTAAATCTTGTTTCATTATTTTTACTAAACCTGAATCTATGACGGTATCAACACCGTCTAAAGTAACAGAAGACTCAGCAATATTAGTTGCAAGAATAATTCTTTGCGCTGAAGATTTTTGCAATGCGATACGCTGTGCTTCTAGAGGAAGACTGCCATGCAGCGTGATCACCTCTATTTTTTTGCTTTCTTTCCAATCAAGTAAGTTTCCTTTAGCGCGTTCAATTTCACGTGCACCCGGTAAAAATACTAAAATATCTTTATCAGTCTGTCGCTGTGCTTCTTTGATGACTTGAGATAAATGCTCATAAAATTGATATTGAGGTGTTAGTAATTGGGTTGATTTTTGATAACGTACCGTTAACTCAAATAATTTTCCAGGCACGGAAATGACAGGACAATTACCCAAATATTCAGCAACTTTTTCTGCTTCGAGTGTCGCTGACATGACCACAATTTTAATATGATGCCCTAACTCTTGTAATTCACGTATTAATCCTAGTGTTAAATCAACGTATAAAGATCTTTCATGAAACTCGTCTAGAATCACAATGTCTACATCGTCTAACTCAGGATGATGAATCATATGTCGGGCCAGCAAAGCTTCCGTCATGTAAATTAATCTGGTTTTATGCGATGTTTTATTGACAAAACGGACTTGATAACCAACCTCCTCACCGACTAGCCAATTATTTTCTTCTGCAACCCGATGAGCAGCAGCAATCGACGCCATTCGTCGAGGTTCTAGCACTAATATTTTCCCGGCTACAACAGAAAGCAATTCCGGAGGCAATCGAGTTGTCTTGCCAGCACCAGGTGCGGCTGTTATTACTAAATTAGTATGAGATGTTACCTTCTGTAAAATATCATCTATAAAATCATCTATTGGTAAATGAGTTGAGCCTGCTTTTAAAATGATTGTACCCTCAGTTGAAATTTCCAAATAACCATTTGAACTTGAAATTTAATGAAAATGAACATTTCTATAAATTGACCTCTGGCCTGGATTCTAGTAAAAAGGGAACTGATTGAAATTTAATCAATAGCACTTTAAGAACCGTAGATTTCTCTTATTCTTAATATTCTAGGAACGTTCAATTATCGAGTGCCAAGTTTCTCTTGAAATTATAACTATTAGTCTTTAGATACTTTTGTTAGACCCCCTCTTTATCCGTTATTGGAGTGACAAAAGAAACAAAAGTCCTTTCTTCTCTTCATCACATCAATGAACTGGTCTTGATTTTGAAGTTCGAGTTCCCATATATACAAAATGGTCATTCCTTATCTTTATCTATAATAATACTTGTTGGAGGTTTATACCTGGCTCTATAATTATCAGCAGAAATAGATACTCCTCTTAATTTCAAATATTTCTAAAACGTCGCTTTGCTTAAATCAAGATAACGCAACATGAGCAGAGTGTATATATGTTCGCGGCTTAGCATGATTTTATACCTATTTATGGTTAATAATATAGTTATCTACTGAATAATAAGTGGCGACTACTAAGTCAGGTTGGCTTATATGCAAGCTTTCACTAAAGTAACAGATGCAACCTCATGAAAATTTGAGCGAACGATGTTATTAAAAGTCATATATACTTGTACGTAAGATATGGATGGCTCGTGCTCAAAATATGAAAACAGGAAAACTCATTGTTTTAAATATTTTTACACTTAGTTTAATGGTTCTGAGTTCTATGGCATTTAGTGACAGCAATCTTATTTCTGTTGACAATAAAAGAAAAATATTCATGCATTGTGAAGGCACAGGCTCACCAGCTGTGATATTCATTGCGGGATATCCTGATCGAGGCGATGCCTCCTGGGAAACACCCTTGTTTGCTAATAAGAAGACTGTATTCTCTGAAGTCAATAAATTTACAACAGCCTGCGATTATGATCGTCCAGGCACAATTAAAATCATCGATGATACCCTTTTAAAAAGTCGTAGTGATCCGGTACAACAACCAGTTACAGCGGCAAATCAGATGGATGATTTACATCATTTAATTGAAGCAAAAAAAATTCATAAACCTTTTATCCTTGTGGCACACTCCGCAGGTGGATTGGCTGCAAGACTTTATGCGCTGAAATACCCTAATGATGTCGCAGGACTAATTCTTATTGATGTCACCAATGAAAAACTACTTAACACCTGGTCAGAAAAAGAAACTCAAGCGTTCTATTTCGGTGGAAAAAAAAGCTCGAAGGCACTAAGTGCTCATTATAAAAATGTAGAAAAGATTAACTTTGCTGAAAGTTTTAAACAATTAAAGGATTATGCAGATCATAAATTGCATATACCTGCCATAATTCTCACGGCGGGCAAAATTCCCAATGCCAGTCAAATGGTAAAAGATGGTTTTTGGCCAAGTTATGTCACCCAAGATATGGCCAAATCAATCATGCTTGGTATCCACCGGGCAAATGATCTGATGGCAGATACTTTTGTACCAAAAGCCCGACGGATAGATGTCAAAAATAGCGGCCATTATATACAAAAAGAGCAACCCGAATTAATTGTTCAACTCATCCATACGCTGGTTGAACAACTTAGATAATGCCCTATAACTCCTACTTCATTCTCATTGGATAAGCTCAATTGTTTCTAGTTGAAGTTAGGGATCGGATATTCCGGTGCTAAATCATGTGCTACTTCTTTCCATAAAGCCACACTCAAATTATCGGCCTCCTTTGATGTAGGTTTTAATGTATTAAATGCAATAAACACGATTTGTTTTTCGGGCAACACAGCAAAAACACCACTATAACCACCAAAACGAGGATTTTGGATTAACCAATGATTGGCTACAGCAAATCCCATCGCAAAATAAAGTTCACTTGTATTTTTCCCCTTCCCTACAGTCTCTGGCGCTCTTAATTCCAAGCTTGATTCGGAAGTTAACAAACTGCCATTCATCCAAGCATTCGCCCAGGTACCGAGATCCTCTATCGTTGAGGTCATAGATCCCGAACTTGCAGTCCAGGACGGATCCCAAAAAGTTGCATCTTCATAAACACCTCTATCTTGACTAAATGAATGGAGCACCGGTGAAGGTATGGTGGCAGTTCGCTCGAATTGTGTATTTTTCATGTTCAATTTATTAAGTATTAAGGAGTGAAATAATTGATTCAGCTGTCGTGTAGTCACTTGAGCTAAAATACTACCCAAAATCACATAGTCAGTATGAGAATAATGCTGGCTGGTTCCTGGTTTAAATAAAGGATCAGTCAAAAAAGCATAATGAATTAACTCTTTATCGGACCACTGCTTAAATGGCTTATCCAATACTTGTTTGATAAAGTCTTGGTGATACACATAATCAGGAAAACCACTTGTACCATTAGCAAGCATTTTTAGATTTACTTGATCTGCATTAGGTAAATTGGGATACCAACGCGCTACCTTATCATCAAGACTTAATTCTTTTTTCTCTACCAATCGCATCAGCGTCGTTGTTAATAAAGTTTCTGTCACGCCACCTATACGAAAATGCATGTCTTTTGTTGCCGGAACTGCCGTCATTGAATCACCAATGGCCTGAATACTCATTGGTTTTCCGTTGATCCATAGACCATAAACTAAAGCTTTTACAGGTTTATCCTTCATAAATAGCTGAATTTTATTATCGAGAGACGATTGCTGAGGATCCGAAGCATAAAGTACAGTTTGGAATACTAAAAAGGCAGTAATGAATAAGCACATTTTTTTCATCATTTCTTTTTTTCCTTTCATAATAAGGCTCGTTTATTATGGAGTTAAATGCACATTTAAGTCTATTCCTGTTAAAAAACTCTAAAAGCCACATTTCTCAATTTTTCAATTCACTTCTATAATTGAAAGAAATGGATAGAACAAGGAGGTCTTTTATGAAGTTTTTTCAAGGATTACCTCTATTCTTTTTGCTAATTTCTCAAAATATTTATGCTGAGACTGCTTTATCTCCACCCAGTGGACAATCTCCACAATGTGGACAAGCTTATGAGATCGCTGGGCAGATTAAAACCATAAATAATGTTTTTAATAGCTTAGCAAGTTCGTGTCATGATGCAGGGGGCATGAAGTTGGTGCATAAAATATTAATATCAGAAAAATCAAATGAGCCCACGGGTGTCTTTTTTACATGTACAGGGGACAATTTAAGTTTTATTGTCTTTTCTTGTCTTTTTTCAACAAGTGTAGACAATAGTCTGTTTATCCCGAGTGGAGAGTCATAGGAAAAAACTAGGGGCCACTAGGTTGCATCCCAATCATAGTATTTAGGATGCTCGATCGACACTCTATACATATCATGATAAAATTATAGACAATTACTCATTACGCTTAAAAGACTCTGATTACGTGTTCTACTCTATGTCATCATTAACGATAACCAGTATTTATATTTATTGTGTGTTTTTTTTGGTAAGTGCTGTACTGGAATCAATGTCATTTAATCTGCTCGATCCATCGAAAAAAGAAATCGTATATGGCCGCAAAAAACTACCTTTTATGACTGATTTAAACAGTGTGATTAAAGTATTTTTCTTCTCTTTTGTGGTCCTTATCATTACACCATGGCAGATGCGTTATAAAACGTATTTATACCAAAATACTCAAGAACTGCGTTTTATTTACCATGTTTTTATGGTCTTTTTTGTTGTCGCATTTATACCTATCATTAAATACTTACAAAGTGACGTTAGAAACGCTTGCCTACCAAAATGGTACCTCAAAAATATATTAGTTGGCGATTACATCCATCTATGGGGTATCTTAATCGCCTGTTATGCGTCAATTCCAAATTTTTAACCCGATAAATTTTAAACACTATTATTTCTCACCGATAACTGTACCTCGTGCACCTTTTCAGCGACCTGCAGTTCAGGGAAAAAATTAAGACCGCTTTGATGACTAGGTGCCACAAGATCAGTGTCTAAAGTTATTGAGGGCTTCCGTGGCCTAATTTTTAGGAATCCTAAACCGCCATTTCTCTGCAATGGCTTTTCATAATTAAAGTGTAATTCCAGATGTTCCTCTGCTGTCAGTTCAAATTTGTAGGTTACAAGCATGCGAAATAAAGCCATTATTTCTGTCATTGCAATTCGTAAACCGGGACATCGCCTTGATCCAGTCTTAAATGTTAATAATCCGCCCTCTTTCTCCATTGTCCCCGGTGAATTAAATACGGGAGATGCCGCAAAAAAATGGGTATTATAAAACTCATTTTGATGGTTCTTAGGCCCCCAGCGCTCAGGAAAAATTTCATTCGCAGTAATTGTCTTTTTACCAAATATTTCTTGCCCCTCAGTGGAAAGATCAATATCTGGAACATGTTTTATGTGAGTATGCATTCCTTGCATAGGAATAAATATAAGCGAACCAGCAGGTAAAGTAAGTGTCGTTCCCTCAAGCTCGAGATTGATTGTTTCATGGATAATTTCTGGCACAATAGGTGCAGGTGGTGATAATCTCAACGCTTCTAATAAAACAGCTTCAGCATATGATAAATCACCTTTTGCTACTCGAGAATCCCACGGAGAATGCAATTCAAAGTGTTCGTTTGCTGAAATTTTTTGCTGAATTTCCTGTTTCATCATGCTATAGATGCGTTTATCCTGAAGAGCAATTCTTAACGCTGTAATTAAAGCGGTTGCTGTCGCATCAAAACCCAATAATGGAATGAATAAGCTTTCATTAACAACGTCCCTCACCAAAGCAGACAATGGCGTAGTATCAGAGTACTCAACCGAATAATCGATCAGTAACTTACATTGCGCAGCAGTTAATTGAGTCGTTGCGTTTATCCCCAGTTCATTCAACTGACTTTTTACGCTTGTATTATTTAACACACGGACTACAAGCAGGTAATTAAGCCAGCTCTGCTCTGCTGTTAATTGTTTTGTAATTTCTTCTGAAGAAAAGATAATCTGCCAACCAAGATTAAACACTCTACTTCTTAAAAAAAGGAGGCTTTTTTCCTCCTCCTTGCCAATGGGTTCTAGGCTAAACAAACAGCTCATTAATTCCTTCGTTAGATTTGCCTGATAAAATGCGTCAAAAGGTTTAACAACTGCTTTTCCAAAATATGTGATTAATAATACTCTGCGAGAGAGTTTATCCATTACCTCACTCAAAGGCCATCCATGTTCACCCTGCTCAAATTCATATTCTTTAAAAAAATCGGCAACCATCTCGGCTACGTGAGGCCTGTTTGTTTCATTGCGTAACAGTATGGCGTTGCGAACTTTAGAATGTGCTTCTGAACCCAAAATGGAGGACATTAAATTCTCAGAACCTAATATCACTTCTAATCGATGAAAAAATTGTCGTTGTCCAAACTTCCTTTCATTTTTTTTTGCATAAAGTTGCTGTATCAGTGCTTTATTTGATAATACAAATACTGGTGATAAATTGGGTACCTTAAAATAACCGACCCCAGAACCACCCTCGAGTGAGCGAGTTCCCAAGTCAGCTATAAATGTCATAAAACGCGTTTGTAATTGCTCTTGTGCCGAAGGAGTTGTTTTTAAAAGAGCCATGTCCTTAATTAAGGAAAGATAGCTCAATTCGGAGGGATAAGTTATTTTTGCAATTTCAGCTTGTTTTTGTAACTGATAAATGCGTACGATTATACTGATGCCTATCATTATAAGAATATAAATAAGCATATATCCCCCCCACAGATTTGATTCATATTGTTACATCGACTGGATTGTATACAAAGAAGATCCCTGGGTGCTTACTCACCCAGGATACTGACTAGAAAAAATAGTACAACACAAACATCAAATCACAAGAGGAACAATTTTATATGGAACCAATTCACAATATTTTTTCCAATCATGTCCATACTTAGCAGAACAA
The DNA here is from genome assembly GCF_001897665.1 of Legionella sp. 39-23. Classification (NCBI taxonomy): domain Bacteria; kingdom Pseudomonadati; phylum Pseudomonadota; class Gammaproteobacteria; order Legionellales; family Legionellaceae; genus Legionella; species Legionella sp. 39-23. Next base: position 15,693 of record NZ_MKTO01000025.1, read on the forward strand.
CGTTTATCATCACGAAATGCTCTATCAAATAATAAAACAGTTAAAAAGCAAAGATAGAAGTATGGGGCAAAATGCGTAAACAACGCAGGGACAGACCAAAAAAATGTACCAGCAAGCTCTGGAATATAATGGAAATGTCTGGCGATCCCCCACCACCCTGAAGCAAGTAATATTGTTTGTTTTTTATCACCTTCAGTAGTTTCATAACGTGCCAATACAGTAACCGGTTTTTTGCCCCAAACCTTACACTCACCTTGCGTAGCTCGAGCAATAAGTCGTTGCTTGTCAGCGAGATAATTAATAATAATGCTTGCCAAACCTAAACCTAAAATCAAAGTTGCCCACATAAACGATAAATGAATAGGATGAAGCACAAGATACATACTTGGTGAAGTATACACACAAGGAACCCATACCATGCATCCCCAACAAATATAAAAACCAGCACGATCATGCATGATATCTAAGGATCGTAAATAACCTTTTTCCCACATATAAAATTTACTGAGATAAACAAATTGCAATATAACGGAAATTAACATTGAGTTAGATAAGTCACCTAACTCTGCTTGTTTTGCGCAATAAGAAATTAGAAATAAGCCCCAACTCATCATACCAAAACGACAGGTAATGAATTTTTTAATACTCCATCCCCACACTTGAGGATAAAGCTCTGTTCCCCAATAATAATCAAACAGCATGTTATTGGTTATACCTGAATCAGTTGATGAAGGGTAAAAACGGCCTTTGATGTATAAAAACACACAAAAAATAAGGCTAAACAAATTGAGGGCCCCAAATAGCGCACCTAAGTTGTCATAAAGAATAGAAGCCGAGAATAAGTTAAAACCAAAAGATGCAATACAAAAGCTGGCCATAGTGACAATAAATGCAAAAACACCATTGTCTTTATAAACTGGCACGTTTCCTTTCGGGGTAATGGGTCCGTTAAATGTTTTTCCTGGGAGAATACGCATTAAAGCCAGCTCAAAAGCTGTAAAAATTAAAATAATTTTCCAAGCTACTGCAGAGCCCCAAAAATAAGGCCCCCATATGGTCATCACAGTCTGAAAAAAGCCGTTTTGAAGCATCAAATCCCAAAGAGCAGACAAAGACCCTTGTAGCTGCGTGTTGGTATACCACATCAACATAACAAAAATAGGACATGAAAGAATGAGAAACAAGGGGCCTAAGATATTCCTGATACTGAAATTCATAATGTTTCCTTACATTTAAAAAAAACTAAAGTGGATCATAATACAGGATTTTTTAGCATTTAGTATCTTTAATTCATTGGTTCTACGAAAAATAAAAGCACGAAAAAGTGGTCTATATTTGCACAATAAAAATAGAAGCTTAGCTATTTGCTTTACGCAATACTTTAATATTTAATTTATATATACAGTCGAAAAGGTGACTATCATGTCCAAGTACCGCATCGAACGAATGACACGCGAAGAAGTTTCAGTCGCTGTAGAATGGGCACGGAAAGAAGGTTGGAACCCTGGATTAAATGATGCAGAGTGTTTTTATCAAACAGATCCTCAAGGTTTCTTCGCAGGAAAACTCGATGATCAAATTATTGCCATTGGTTCTGCAGTACTTTACGACGAACACTTTGCTTTTTGTGGTTTTTATATAGTAGATAATAAATATCGTGCTCAAGGTTATGGTCTGGAATTAACTCGCGCACGCCTCGCTTATGTTGGAGACAGAAATGCCGGTATTGATGGCGTGCTCAATATGGTTGATAATTACGCAAAAATTGGTTATCAATTTGCCCATAATAACGCTCGATATGCATTAGAGCACACACAAGTTACGCCTAAACACGATCCACATATAGTTGAGCTAAAAAACGTCTCATTCGATCAGATAACCCAATATGATCGACACTATTTTCCAGCCCCAAGAGCAAAATTTCTTACCGCGTGGATTACTCAAAACTCAGCATTAGCACTTGGCTATATTAAAGAAAATCAATTAAAAGGTTATGGTGTCATTCGCAAATGTTTTGAGGGCTATAAAATTGGCCCCTTATTCGCGGAGAACTCATTTATTGCCGAAAAATTATTTGCACAATTGGTTGAGTATGCGCGTGGTGAGACGGTCTATCTGGATATCCCAGAAAGTAATTCATTAGCAGTTGACTTGGTCAATAAACATGGGATGACCAAAGTATTCGCTACAGCAAGAATGTATTTAAAAGGGGCACCCAAACTGCCTATCGATGGCATTTATGGAATTACTACATTTGAATTAGGATAAACCATGCGCGATTTAGTAGGCTATGGACCAGAAGAAAATAAATGCTCTTGGCCTAATAAAGCAAAGCTTGCCATCAACTTTGTAATTAACTATGAAGAGGGAGCTGAATTATGTCCTCTCAATGGAGATGCATACGCTGAAACAAGTGGTGCAGATTTTCCTTTTGTTCCCAAAGCCAAAGGACAACGAAATCTAAGTATGGAATCTTTTTATGAGTACGGTAGTCGCGTAGGGATATGGCGTCTTCTGCGTCTATTTGATCATTATAAAATTCCACTTACGTTTTTTGTTGCAGGGCAAGCATTGATACTTAATCCATTATTTGCTGAATATCTGGCCCAACAAGACCATGAGGTGGCGGGACATGGATGGCGCTGGATAAATTACACAAATATTTCTAGAAAAGTTGAAAAGAAACATATTCTTTTGTGTATTGAAACCTTAGAAAAACTCACCGGCCATAAGCCTAATGGTTGGTACACTGGTCGACGAAGTGAGCATACTCGTGAATTACTGTTAGAACATGGGGGCTTTCTTTATGATTCAGACAGTTATGCCGATGAGCTGCCTTATTATATTGCTGAGCACCTTGTAATCCCCTACTCTCTTGATTGCAATGATTTCAGATTCAGTACAACCCCTGGGTTTTCATGTGCCAAAGAATTTTATGACCGATTAATCAATACGTTTCATTATATGTATCAAGAAAAACGTCTTGCCATCATGACTATAGGCTTACATCCGCGTCTGAGTGGAAAACCCGACCGATGTCTTATTTTAAAACAGTTTTTAGATCATTTAACCCAGTATCAGGATATCTGGATAACAAGGCGCATCGACATAGCTCAATTTTGGCGACAAACATTTCCTCATAAATAACTCAGTGATGCAGCATGTAGCTGAAATATGCTCCTGGTTGCAAGCAGTCAGGCTACAATTTTCATTTTAGATAAAATTGAAAACAGATAACCCTTGTATCAGCACAAAACTTTGTTGTGCCACTTCCAAATTGTACAACTCCTGTTTAAATTCAGAAGCTGCGACTATAGGATCGACCTCTTGTAGCCTCTTTAAAGTAATTTTACTTTGTTCAATTATATCGGAGTTTGCTGTATCCGCATGTTGTAACTGATTTAGCCGAGACCCCAAATTGGCGCGAGCATTCAAGACGGTAGTTAATGCCGTATCTATTTGTGCCAATATTTGATTATTCACAGTGGTTGCAGCTGCTTTTTGTGTCGAAGTAGAATAAGGTTGATTCAAATTATTAATCATATCTTGTATTGTTGCAAAAACAGATTCGTTTTGGGCAGGCTCAATCAAAAAAGTATCTCCAGCTGCTGGCATACCTGAGACAGTCATTTCCATGCCGTTAAAACTAACCGTCATTCCCTCCTGATATAAAGGTGCATCATCGGGTAATCCACTTGGGGGAATAACATTTCCACTTGCTGCCCCCTGAACCATAACAACCAGATTGCCCTGCGAATTCAATGCGAAACTCATCGTGTAATTATCTGGCACATAAGCTGAAGGAGTAGATACAGAACCTGCGTTTACAGATGCAGTCCCTGTATTAGGGGTTCCTGTTTGTTTAATAGAAAAACTACCGTTCCCATTAGGTAAGCGCATAAAAAGGTCATCTCCAGGATCATTGATAGCCATTTGTAAACTACTACCAACAAGCTGAAAACGCTGTGTACTATCGCCATTATAAACATAGGCCCCGGAGGCATTTATTGAAAAGGGGGCGGTAGATGTCTGCGCACCACTGAACATATAATCACCATTGATATCTTTGGTGTTTGCATAATCAGTCAGTTCATTCAAAATAATACTCGCCTCAATGGCTAATGCCTTACGATCTTCCTCAGATAATGTCGGATTACCTGCCTGCACCTGGATGTCTCGTAAGCGTTGCAAACTCGTTGTGCAATCGTTTAAGACAGACTCCTCCATACTAAGAGTACTATCAACACTTTCACGATTTTTTTGGAGAAGCTCTGTAAAGCTAATGCGTTGATTCATGAGTTCAATTTGAGCAAAAGCGATGGGATCATCTGATGAATAACGCACTCTTAAAAAATTTTCATCGAGCTGTTGCTGCAGTTTTGCCACCTGTGCTTGCTTGAGCAATAAGCTATCTATACTATTCTGATAAATCTGATTTGTTGAAATACGCATTCATCACCTCATTATTTCAAAAAGTAAGTCCATCATTTGATTGGCGATTGCCATGAGCTTTGCTGCAGCCTCATAAGCCTGTTTAAATTGTAATATGTTTTCTGCTTCCTCATCCAGATTTACGCCACTGACACTTTCCTGATAATCAACCGATTGCTTATATAAAACCTGAAACGCATCAAAGCGGTTTTTAGCCTCATTGGTTTGGCTTCCTGTATCAGAAAGCAGATCAGAATAAACATCAAAAAGTGTTTCAGTGCCGTTAGAAAAAATATTTTGTTGTTGCATTCCCGCAAGAAGTAATCCATTACGATTATCACCAAAACCACCTTGGTTGTACTGTGCAGTAAACTGATCTCCTGCATTCGGTGCCCCGGATAAAGTAATGGAATATGATGGATTAGTCGCATCTGGAATCGGAATCACATTATCCGTGTTAGGAACAAAGGGGAGTGGCCCAGTTGTAATACCATCGGTAACGTTGATTAGATTAAATTGCGTTGGGGAAATAAAATCAATGGTATATTGTTTGGTTACTTCCGTGATATTTAAAATAGGCCCTAAATCAATTTTTCCCTGGCCCGTATTATTCAAAGATGCAGTGGTTTGCACTGGTGAAGCGAGTGCTAATTGACGTGGATCATTTATGAGTAAAGCAAATTTCTCTGCAGCTCCACGTGTAGGCATGATTGTAAAAGAATCATTATCTGCTAAATTAGCGATGTTATCTACGGTGATGGTCATGCCATCAACTACAATCTGTCCCGCTGGTGGAGCTGGTGGATTACTAGTCCAATTTAAGGTCACCGCAGATCCATCAGAATCACGAATGAGCGTTGCCTGACTCGCTCCTGCATTAGTAACAACTAATTGATAATCACTTATTTTAGTTTGTGAGATATCAGAAATATTTACTGATAGTACTCCAGACCCTGAGTTTGTCGATGCTGCAATTGAGCGATCAAGTTGCATAGCCAAGGTATTGTAATCAGTAAAAATATCCTGTCCTAACTGGTTATTTAAGTCCATGCCCAAACGATTTTGCGCATTGAACTTCTGTGCTAAACCAATTGCCATTTGTCCGATGAGTTGACTGGCTTTAGATAAAATATTTCGCTCATAATCCAAGAGACCGCCCAATGTCCCACTGACTAGTTGATTTGTAATCTCCGTTTTTCCCGCACCTGTATCCAATAAAACATGAGTTCCCTGTGCCGTTATTTGATCATAACTAACTGATAAAGCTCTTTGAGTCGTTCCGATCACCAACATTTGGCCACTACCAATACCCACATTCACCATCCCGTTATCCTGCTCCACCACAGTTAAATCAGAATACTGAGACAGTTGTTTGAGTAACTCATCCCGTTGATCCAGCAAATCAGGGGAGTTAGGTGAGTTCATTATTTGTCCATTTACAGACGCAAGATTAGAAGTTAACTGATTAATTGTATTCGCTATTTCTTTAATCTGCGATGTTGAGCTTTCTTGATATTGATCAAGGTTTTGTTGCAAAAATAAGAATTGGCTCGCTAATAATTGGGTTTGACTCATAGCAACATTTCGTGAGGCTACACTATCTGGCGCGTTATTTAATTGTCCTAATGAATCAAAAAAAGATTGCAAGGATACAGAAAGACTACTGCCATCCTGAGAAAGCAATTTATTAATTTCTAAGGCTTGCTGATAAAAAGCATCATATTGGGATTTAACGCTTAATGTGCTTCTCACTTGAGCATTAGCAAATTGATCTACGTTACGGTACACGTTGTTAACAGCTACTCCTGTACCAATAAAAGAACCCGCATAACTTCTAGATGGAGTTGGGGCAAACTGAATGCTTTGTCTTGAATAACCTCGTGTTTTGACATTTGCAATATTATTCCCAGTAACACTTAATGCGTTTTGAAAAGCATTCATCCCTGAATAAGCAATACTTAGTATTGACATAGTTATTTGCTCCCTGTATCCAATGTACTACTAGACTTCTCATTTTTTAATTACATTTGTGACTTAATTCAGTCCTGTACCTTAAACTTGCTCTGATAACTCACAACGTTGTATTGCCTGATTTAATTCCTCACCACGATAAATTGATAAAATTTTTGTACCGTAATTAGGATCGGTGGCATATCCGGCCTTATGCAGTTCATTAACATAAAGTTCGGGGTTGCTCGTACTGGCTAAAGCAGTTTGATAGCGCTCATTCTCTTTGATTAAAGAAATATAATCATTAAAACTTTGCTCAACGGATGGATATTTTCTAAACGAGGCATTCATTTTAATCGGAGTATCTGCAATATATTCAGTTGTTTTTACATTCACTGAATCAAACTCTTTGCTGTCACCTGATTTAATGTTGAACAAATTATTACTGCTGGTGCCATCAATATCCTTAGTAACAAATTTTCCCCACCCTGTTTCTAATGCCGCTTGAGCCATTAAAATTTTAGGGTCTAGGCCTATAGCTGATGCTGCTTGTTTGGCTTGAGGCCAAATTGATTTCACAAATTCGTCAATTGTAGTTGTGGGTTTATCCTGTTTCTCTTCTTTCACAGGCATAGTGGATATTGCGTTAGAATTAACTGGCTTATCCGTTGTGCTTTTTTCTGGTTGTTCTATAGTAGGCAGATTATGCTCCATCTGTTTTGCAAGCATGTCGGCTAAACCAACACTTTTAGAGTTTGCAATAGTACTGGCATATTGAGCATCAAGCATATCTTGAAAGGTTTCCCTATCTTTACCTCGAAAAGGACTAGACTCCTCTAGAAAATGCTGCCCCATGCGCATACTTTTCAACATGGATTGTAAGAATATTCCTTCAAATTGTTTCGCTGCCTCAGGCAGAGCCTCTTTTGCATTATTTTGTGCTTGAACCTTGAGTTCATTTAATGCATTAAAGTCGCTGGTTGCAATTCCATGTACAGTCATATTAATCCTCTATTTTAATTGGATCATATTGTTTTACTATTCAATGCTCACCTATATCACGATTAACGTAGCATTTAAAGCACCTGCTTGTTGTAGTGCCTCAAGTATCGCGATCACATCAGAAGGCGTTGCTCCTACAGCATTAATACCTCTAACAATATCTTTTAATGTCACACCTCGTGGTAAGACAAACGCATGATTATTTTTTTGATCAATATTAACTTGTGATTGCTGGGTGGAAACTGTACGTCCACGTGCAAAGGCATTAGGTTGGCTTATCACTGGTGTTTCGGTCACACTCACTACCAAATTGCCATGTGAGACTGCGGCCGATTTGACAATGACATTAGAAGAAATAACCACTGTTCCTGTGCGTGCATTAATAATAATTCGTGCGATCGCTTCAGCAGGTTTAAATTCAATATTTTCCAACACAGAAACATAATCCACACGTTGGGACATTTTTTTGGGGGCAGTGACAACCACTGATGCAGCATCCAAGGCTCTGGCAGTTCCAGGTCCCATCATTTCATTAATGGCATCGCTCATGCGTTTTGCTGTTGTAAAGTCTGGTGCATGTAAATTATAAGTTAATTCTTTTGTAAAATAAAAAGGATTAGGGATATCAACCTCAATAGTTGCACCATTAGGAATTCGTGCGCCACTAGGTACGTTTACAGTAACACTTGAGCCATCGCTTCCGGCTGCACTGATACCCGATACAATCACGTTTCCTTGGGATATAGCATATACTCGTCCATCGGCTCCCTTCAATGGAGTCATTAATAAGGTACCACCTAATAAGCTTTTTGAATCACCAATAGAAGAAACATTCACATCCATAGATTGTCCCTTTTTCATAAAAGAAGACAAGCTCGCAGTCACCATGACAGCTGCCATATTTTTTGAATTAAGTTTAGTTCCCGGTTGTATGTTAACGCCCAATTGAGTAAGCAGGTTTGCAAAAGTATCTTCAGTATATCGAGTACCGTTTTTATCTCCGGTACCATTTAAACCTACCACCAAACCATAACCGACTAATTGGTTGGTGCGCACCCCAGCCAAAGTGGCGATATCTTTAATTCGTTCGGCATAAACGTGATTTGATAGCAAGTTTATCGTCAGTATCCATGTAATTATCAGCAATCGCCGCATTACAATTTCCTTGTTAATTAAATACATCGTTCTAAATCGTAGCCTGGGTTTCGCTGCGCACCCAGACTACAATCCAGCTAGGCAGTTACAAATCAGGTTAAGTCGGGAATAAAGGACCCCACATAATTCGTGCCAGCCAGCCTTGAGCATTTGTATTGTTGACTTGTCCGGTGCCACCATAGGCAATACGGGCATTAGCTAGACGGTCGGATGTGATGGAATTATCAGCTCTTACATCCTGAGGACGAATAATGCCTGATAACCGTACATACTCCTCACCCTGATCGATTTTAACCCATTTTTCGCCCTGTACGACCATGTTCCCATTTGCCAACACCTGCGATACGGTCACTGAAATACTTCCCGCCAATTTATTATTCTGTACTGCTTGTGCAGATCCATTGAATTGTCGCTGATTGTTCAAGTCAAAATCCATACTGTAACCGCTGCCAAAGGAAATGGGTCTTCCTAAAAAGAGCTTGTTCTTGACTACGTTTGTGTCTGTTTTCATCTGTTGTAGTGTTGCATTTTTTGATGCGTTAGTACTTTCAACTAAAAATACTGTAACTATATCTCCTGGATGTCGTGCTCTTGGCGTTTCAAAAAGAGGTAAAGCGGTTTCGGCGCTATAAATAGCGCCAGATTCTTTCCTTAACTCCTTTGGATCAGGCGTTGTAGGATATGTAGGTGCAAACTCAGGGTCCTTCCCACGCTGAGGCGGATTTAAAAGTTCGCACCCACTCAAAAAAATGGCAACCGAGCCTGCAACAAGCAAATTAAATAATTTCATCAATGAAATCTTCTTAATTAAACGGTTTGATTTAGATATTGCAGCATGTTATCCACAGTCTGGATACTTTTTGCAGTAATCTCATAGCTTCTTTGAGCTTGAATCATATTGACTAACTCTTCAACCACATTCACATTCGATGCTTCTAGAGAACCTTGTAACAAAGTTCCGACACCAGAATTTCCTGGATTATTTAATGTTGCAGCACCACTTGAAGCAGTTTCTATAAAAAGGTTTTGCCCTATAGGTTGAAGTCCCGTTGGGTTAGTAAAATTCGCTAATTGAATGGTTCCAAGTACGGTTGGAGTATTACTTCCAACAACTGTAGCACTCACTACCCCTTCACTACTAATCGTTACCCCTAAAGTTTGAGTAGGAATATTTATTGCAGGCTGTAATGGATAGCCATTCATATCAACGATCTGCCCTGTACTATCCGTTGTAAAAGTACCATCACGAGTATACGCTTGAGTGCCGTCAGGCATCAAAATCGTAAAAAAACCTTGACCTTGTATCATTATGTCATAAGGATTACGCGTATTTTGCGTACTTCCCTGTTCAAATATTTTTTCAGTAGCCGCTAAATGGACACCTGAACCTGCATTGATTCCTGTTGGAATTAAAGAGTTCTCTGATGATTGAGCACCAGCCTGACTTGTATTTTGATAGAGTAAATCCTGGAATATTGCCCTATCTTTTTTAAAGCCAGTTGTGTTGACGTTTGCTAAGTTATTAGCAATTGTAGAAATATTTTTTTCTTGGGCTTCCAAGCCTGACTTGCTTACCCATAATGCTGGTTCCATGGAGATCCCTCCGCAATTATTCTTATATGTATGCTAGAATGGGGTTATTCGTGCAATATTTGTGCCAATTTTTGAAAATTATCTTCGACAGTCGACATCAGTTTCATGTGTGCATCGTATTCACGTCCAGACGTGATCATTTCCACCATCTGATCAATTGCATTAACATTCGACCCTTCAATAGCGCCACTTCGCACCTGAACACTGGCATCTGCAGCAGTGGGCGTGCCACCATTTTTTAATTGGTATAAGCCCTCTGAACTTTTAACAATATTATTTTTATCCAACGTCACTAACTTAATTCTATCTAATACAGCCGCGGTTTTGGGATCACCGCCGAGAGGAACAATCGTAATCGTCCCATCAGCACCAATGTTTATTTCCTGAGCAGGTGGAATTGCAATTGGACCACCATTCCCCAAAACAGGATGCCCAGAAGCAGTTGTTAACATACCATTGACATCCAAGCGTAAATTTCCAGCCTTTGTATACCCTTCTTTACCTTGACCATTAGTCACGGCAAACCAGCCATTACCCTCAATTGCGATATCTAAATTGCGCCCGGTTGTCATAATATCACCAGGACTCAAATCGAGTGCATTCTGATTTTGTATTGCAAAGGCTGCTTTAGTCTCTGATCCCCCTACATTTGCATACAAAGTTTGTGCTTGATACATATCGGATTTAAAACCAGGAGTATTCACATTCGCCAAATTATTGGCGATTATTTCCTGGCGTTTAAAACCGATTCGTCCACCACCTGCAGCATTATATAAGATAGGATCCATGAGTTACCTCCTAACGCATATTAATAATTGTTTGTGTGATTGCGTCCCCAGCACGAATTGACTGTGCATTCGCTTGGAAATCGCGTTGTGCACTAATCAAATCAACTAATTCACTGGTTAAATCCACATTTGACTGCTCCAACATGCCTGATTTAATAGCGCCTAATCCGCCTGTTGTACCAACACCGATTAACGGCTGACCTGAGGCTGAGGTTTGAGCCCAGCAAACATTTCCTACGTTTTGTAGGCCTGAAGGATCAGCAAAATTTGCTAATTGAATTTGCCCCATAGCCATAGATTGACCATTGGTATATATACCTAGAATAAGACCGCTATCATCAATGTTTAAGCTAGCCAAACTTCCAGTTGTATAACCATTTGATGAGGTAGATTGAACAGCAAATGGGCTCCCAAACTGAGTACTGTCTGTTAAGTCAATATTCAGACTTAAAGGATCAGCACCATTGTTTAAGTTCAGTGATAATGGAATCAAATTATTCGTTAGTGGCGAAGCGCCAGGACCAGCTACGCTCACAAACGTACCATCAGTATTAAAGTTCATCTCAAACAGATTCGAGCTGTTATCAGAACCCGCATTTGGTGGAACATTTTGATTATCGATTTGGAATGCCACATACCATTGATTATCTGTACCTGCAGGTGTTGAAGCATTAGGTTGTCCCGATGTTGCAGCAGGATTCGCTTTAATAAAATACATGCTCAACACATGAGAATTGCCTAAGCTATCATAAATAGTCAAAGAGGTTGGATTATTATAGGAGCTACTAAGTGGTGCAGATCCGCCAGTCCAGTCAACTGCAGGAGGTGTGCTTTGCGAATTTAAATTAACTCCAGTTGTCACCGTGGTACTTGCTTGTGGGCTAATATTCGCGGTATTTATCTGTAAGTTTCCTGAAGTACCAGTAATATTTCCTTTACCGTCGGAAAGCAAACCAGTAAGGTATTGTCCATTAGAATTGGTAATATAATTTTGGTTATTCAATGTAAACTCACCAGCTCGTGTATAGACTGCACCACCACCTGGATTGTTTAAAATAAAAAATCCTGAACCATTCACTGCCAGATCGAGACTGTTTGTACTATTGGCTAAATTTCCTGATGCGAAAGATTGCTGCACCGAAGTTAACATCACCCCGCCACCAATAGATGTACTACCCGCACCGAAGCTACCATAACCACCAAAGGCGTAGATATCACCAAACTCTGCACGAGAACCTTTAAAGCCAACTGTAGAAGAGTTAGCAATATTATTACCTATAACGTCCAAATTACTCGTTGATGCTTGAAGTCCACTTAACGCTGCGTCAAAAATCATATTAGCCTCCTGCTCTTAAACTGATATTTGTCTTACCTGATCCAAGGATATTGGTCCAACTCCCGCTACATTTAATTTTAAGCCCTCGCCATTTTGACCAAGACTTACACTATCAACGTTTGCAGAGGTCATTGTTTTTAAAGACACCTCTTTTCCTCCATAAACTGCATGAACCTCAACTTTATATTTACCTTCTTTCACTCGATTATTATCTCCCCCAGTGCCATCCCAACCGAATTGAAAAAATCCAGGGGCAGGTTGACCTAAAGGAATTGTTTTTATAAGTTCCCCAGAATCTGAATAAATAGACGCATTCAAATTGCTGAGGCCTGGTGGAATATCCACGGCAGCCTTTGTATCTCCCTCTGTGCCTAATTGCAGAGAGTTACTATTCACCAAAACCTTACGACCAACCAAGGCCGAAGCTTGCAAAGCCTGATTTGATTGTAAAGAAGTTGCCATCTGCTGCAATGACTCTTGCATTTTAGTAACACCATCATTGGTACTAAACTGAGCCAACTGAGATAAAAACTCACCATTCACCTGGGGTTGCATAGGATCCTGGTTTTGAATTTGGGCCACCATTAAGCGTAGAAAATCCTGTTGCCCCAAACTTTTCTTTGCAGGTGAATCGATTGGATTTTGCGGCAGATTAGCTGTGTTAGCTCCATTAACCGGATTCGTTGTCATTCCCTTCTCTCCCTTTATTCACCCAGCTGTAAGGTGCGTTGCATGAGTTGTTTTGTTGTACCAAGCAATTCAACATCCATTTGATATGATCTTGATGCAGAAATTACGTTTGCCATTTCTTCAACATAATTTACATTCGGTGTATAAACAAATCCTTGTTTATCCGCTAAGGGATTATCAGGTGCATAACGCTTTATAGGATCTGAAGTAGTCTCATAAGTACCTTGAAGCTGAACACCTCCTGATAGTTGCTCACCCATCCATTGATTCGCGTGTTCCTGAACTGCTTTAAAAACAGGATACTTTGCTTTATATACCTCATTAGCATTACCTGACTCTACATTAGCATTACTCATATTCTCAGCGCTATTCGTTAAACGCGCTGTTTCAGCAGTTAATGCTGAACCTGCAATATTAAAAATGGCGCTTAATGACATGATTATTCTCCTTTCATCGCAAGCATCATGGTCTTGATTTTATTATCAAGAAAACTCAGACTAGCCTGGTAGTTTAGTGAGTTATGTGCAAATTCTGTGGTTTCTAAATCTTTATCCACGGTGTTTCCATCTAAAGCCATTTGCGACGTCACTCGATATTTCAAATTCGCTGAAAAATCAGCATTTGTATTAATATGATTAGGAGAGGTAACCTCCATCTTTTGCGCACCACCAGCCATGCTGGCTGCTAAAAATTCATTAAAATCGATATCTTGGGCTTTATAATTGGGGGTGTTGGCATTGGCCAAATTATTTGCTAACTGCGACGCTCTGTGATCACGCGCAACGAGTGCTTTAGCATGTATTCCGAAATATGTATCAAGATCTAACGCCATATTTGCCCCTTTCATAATAAGTACAACTAGAAAAGCAAACATTGTGCCAATTTCAAATAAATGAGAAAATAAGTAGCTTACAAACAGGGGAACTTGAGCCATGACACAGAACAAAACCCTTCCTAAAAATGCGGTACAACAAGTAAAAACCTATCTGGTACAACTGCAAAATACAATTTGCTCCAGACTTGAAAATTTAGATGGCCACGCTCAATTTATCGAAGATATTTGGGAGCGCCCTGCTGGTGGTGGCGGAATTACACGCGTTTTGACACAAGGCTCTGTTTTTGCAAAAGCAGGTGTCAATTTTTCTCATGTATCTGGAGCCCTGCTTCCTGCTTCGGCCAGCGCACACCGCCCTGAATTAGCAGGTAGAAATTTTACTGCACTTGGTGTTTCCTTAGTCATTCACCCAGAGAATCCCTATGTACCGACCTCGCATGCAAATGTCCGGTTTTTCCTTGCAGAAAAAGAAGGGGCTGACCCAGTTTGGTGGTTTGGCGGTGGATTTGATCTAACACCTTATTATGGATTTGAAGAAGATTGTACGCATTGGCATCAAACTGCACTACACGCCTGTCAACCTTTTGGCCTTGAGATTTACCCTAAATTCAAACGATGGTGTGATGATTACTTTTTTATTAAACATCGAAATGAAGCTCGTGGAATTGGTGGCTTATTTTTTGACGATTATAATGAAATAAGTTTTGATCATAGTTTTGCTTTGATGCAAAGCATAGGCAATCACTTTATAGAGGCTTATGCACCAATAGTGTCCCGTCGTAAATCCCATCCCTTTGGAGAAAGAGAAAAAGCCTTTCAAAATTACCGCAGAGGACGCTATGTAGAATTCAATCTCGTCTATGATCGTGGCACCTTATTCGGCTTACAATCAAACGGCAGAACTGAATCTATTTTAATGTCCCTCCCCCCTGAAGTCACCTGGGCATACAATTGGCAGCCTGACGCACAGAGCGCGGAGGCGAAACTTTATACTGATTTTCTGCCAGCACGTGATTGGGTTGATATCGATATTGTCTAACATTGTAGCCTGGGTGCAGCGCAGCGGCACCCAGGGTCGATAATACCTCATTTTCCGGGTTCCGCTGCGCTGCACCCAGGCTATAATAGACTAACGACTCATTATTTTTCTGGTAAGGCCACTTTCTTTAAGTAAATTCGAGCAAGTATTGCTGCAATCGCATTTAATATACTTAAAATTAAAAATATTTGTGGAATTGCCGCACTAAAGTGTAATAAGCCAATAACCATAAACGTACCTACAACCATAAATAAGGCATTATAAATATTATTGGCTGCAATAACTTGTGCTCTAGAATGAGGTGGGCTCATAATCTGTAAATAAGTATATAAAGGAACAAGAAATAGGCCAGAGCTAAACGCCAACATAAATAAATCAAAAGCAATGCGCCAATGGTTAAAACGAGTGAAAAAAGTAATTAAAGAAAATAAGGTATCTTGTTCTGTTACCTCTGGCGTAGCCCAATACAAATCCATTGAAAAGCAAGTAAAAGCAAACATGGCCCAAGGAACCATTGGAAGATTAATCCGTCCTTGAAAAATAAAATTCACAGTCACAGAACCGAATGCAATACCAATTGAAAACAATGCCAGAAATAGTGCAAAAACCGTATTGTTGGCGCCTAAAACATAATTCGTATAGTCAGGCAGCTTGGTCAGAATTACTGTCCCCAACAACCAAAACCAAGATAAAATTAAAATAGATAATAAAATACCGAAATGATCTGTAACCAGTTTTAACATTTTATAAGTAACACGCCAAATCTGAAGGTCAATCTTAATATCTTTAGATGCAGAAGGAGCCCTTGGTATAAACAGGCTTGAAGTAAATCCAACAAGGGCAATAATCACAGTTAAAAATACTGCTATATAAGGCCTGTGATTGTTTGCACCAATGGACAAGCTGCCCATAGTGGTTCCTAATAAAATAGCAATAAATGTACTTGCATCAATTAAACCCGTAGCACCTAACAAATCTTTCTTTTGTAAATGATCGGGTAGAATGGCATATTTTATTGGTCCAAAAAATGTTGAGTGAACCCCTAGACCAGTCAATGTCATCATCATTAGAAAAATGTTGCCTAGATACAGAGAAAAGCTACCAATAATCATTAAAAATACTTCTAATACCTTAATCACGCGCGTCATTAACGCTTTATCGTATTTATCCGCCAGTTGCCCGGCAGTAGCTGAAAGAAGAAAAAAAGGTGTTATGAATAAAGCACCTGCTATTGCTTGATAAAACTCAGATTGGGCTTGGTCATGTGTTAAGTGGTAGCTAATTAAAGTGAGCATCGCTAATTTGAATGCATTATCGTTAAAAGCGCCAAAAAATTGGGTAAGAAAAAAAGGCAAAAAAATTCGTTTTTTCAAAAGGTAAAAAACACCAGCGCCCATCAGCATCAACTCCATAGGTTAAGCAATAACCGTTCATTATATCCACCAAAAGGTGAATACTACACTGAACGGTTATTTAATTCTGCATCTATGGTATCAATAAACAACTTGCAAGCTCGAACGGCTTGTTTTTAATGCCGAGGGAGGTAGATGATTATGTTTTAATATTAAGTCTTCAAGATTATCATGAGTCTCAGCTTCACGTACAAGCTGGGACAGGCCCGTTGCTGAGATATTATTATCTGATAAATCAACATATTTTAAATTATTATTTGATTTCAATGATTGTGCAATAAGCTCAGCTCCTGCATCACCAATTTTGTTACTTCTGACATTCAAATGTGTCAAAGATGGTGATTCGGTAATCATCACGGCGATTTCTTCAGCGCATCGTTCATTCAAGTTGTTATATGAAATATCCAAAATATTTAATGAAGAATGTTGTGACACAAAGTGACGTAATGTTTTCATTCCTTCCAAACCAAAATCATTACAACTTAATACCAACTCATTCAATTCCATATTTGTATCTAGAGCATCTAATAAACGTTGTATACCAATATCTCGTAACCAATTTAAAGATAGATCCAAAACAGCCAGTTTTTTATTGTTTAGAAACGAGAAAAAATCAGGAGAAATTTTGTCTCCAATCCAATTATCAATCAACTTAATTGTATTGAGCTCATCACTGGACAAAGAGTCAAACAAATAGCTAATGCAATCTGTATCAATATGATTGGCATAAAAAGAAATCTCATTCACTTTTGATGATAATTTTAAGATATCATGCAATGCAATATAATCTTTATCATTCAAGTGAGAGTGATCCACACTAATCTTTTTGATTGATTTGCATTGTTTTGAGCCTTTTGACTGTAGGTACTTCTGAAGGTGAGGAATCGCCAAATGGTGTTGTAATTGAAAAAGCTCTATCGCCTCTAACGTTCCATGATCATGTTTCAGTCTAATCGTCATATTACATCCTTTGTAAATTGAATCGTTATTTAAGTGTAGATGATATTTTCCTTTTGGATGTAATAACTTGGAGAAAGAATTTCTCTTTTTCTTTCAAAGTGAAAGGTGTCTTATCCCATGCTAGGAAAAAGAAATTTCTTTAATTTAGTGAAAAAAGCCTTCTCCCGTTTAGGGAGAAGGTGCCCACCAAAGCGGATGAGGATATTTATCAAATTTGCGCAACCAAGCGAGTCAGTACATTTCCTGGTCCCACTTCGATGAACACTGTTTCCCCTTTATTTTTCAAATAACGGATTGTTTCAGTCCAGCGAACAGGATGAGTAATTTGCTTCACTAAATTATCTTTAATTAAAGTGTCACTATAAAGTTCGGCTGTAACATTAGCGATTACTTTTGATTGAAGTGGTGAAAACTGAAATGGAGTAATAAATTTTGCGAACTCATCAGCTGCTGATTGCATATAACGTGAATGAAAAGCCCCACTGACTTTTAAAGGCACACACATCAACGCTTCACTGGCAAGTAGCTCATTAGCCTTAGCAATATCTGTAGCAAGTCCTGAAAGAACAATTTGTTTCGGTGAGTTAAAATTGGCAAAATCTACGGAATCTAAGCCATTGGCTTTCAATAAAAATTTAATTCGCTCTTCAGTCAAATTAATTACGGCGAGCATTCCACCACCACTGGCTTGTGCCATCAACTCACCACGCTTTTGCACCAGTTTTAACCCCGTAACAAAATCGAAAACCCCTGCAGCAAATAAAGCAGCGTATTCTCCGAGACTATGTCCTATAAGGTATTGTGGTGTGGGTTCTTCCGCAGCTCTGGCTAGAAAAGAAAGGGCTTCAATAACATATAATGCAGGTTGAGTGTACTCTGTATTGCTCAATTGCTGTTTTGAATCGTCTAAGCATAATTCTTTAATGGAATATCCTAGAACCTCATCAGCTTGTTTTATTTGATCTGGAAAATGTGAAAATAACTCAATTCCCATTCCTTTTGCCTGAGAGCCTTGCCCAGGAAACATATAGATAGTCATAGATCTCCTTTTCTAACATGAATATTCCAAACACCACTCATGATAAATAGAACCCAATATAAAGTCATTAAATAAATTGACTTAATAAATAATGCTTTTAAATCATGGAAATGATTCATCTCGATTGTTTGTTTATTCTAAATAAATAATGTTTCGCCAAAGAATTGACAGGATCAATTTTAGGATGAAGAAAATCCCCCTGTATATCTCGAATCATACCAATTTTTTCCATAACACGTTGGGAACGTAAATTATCAGGTACTGTAAATGCAACTATTTCTTTTAATTTTAAAGTGTCAAAAGCGTAATTCAAAACCGCTTGTGCTCCCTCAGTTGCATATCCCCTGCCCCAAAAAGAAAATGCCAAACGCCAACCGATTTCCACACAAGGTGTGAAATGTGCCTCCCAAACAGGACGGTTTAAACCAATAAAACCCATGAATTGCTGTGAGTTTTTTTCTTCTACAGCCCATAAAGTATAATTTTCCGCAGCAAGTTGAGTATTCATTCGTTCTATAAATGATGTAACCATATCCATAGTCCATAGATTAGGGATAAACTCCATTACCTGAGAGTCTTGATTCATAGAAAAAAATGGAGCGATATCCTCATCGCTCCATGCTCTTAACAAGAGCCTCTTGGTCTCTATAGTTTTCATGGCAAATAAATTGTACCTTGTAAATAAAGATGGCTCGTTCCATAAAGAAAAACACGTCCTTCTTTTACTTCACACTGCAATTGCCCCTGACGTTTACCACCTTGCATCGCTTTGATATGTGATTTATTCAATTGTCCACACCAATAAGGTGCAATAACGCAATGTGCAGAGCCAGTCACAGGATCTTCAGGGACATTACATCCGGGATAAAAACATCGCGAATAAACATCCGTATTTTTACCTGGGGCAGTTAAGATTAAACCTCGATAATCCAAGCAAGCTACCGCATCCAAATCTGGTTCAGCTTCTTGCACATCGCGTTCATTCTCATAAACAAACATTAAATCAAATTGACTTTTAAAGACTTTGTGAGGTTTTTTTAAATTTAATTGTTGCAGCTCCGCTGAAAATTCAATTGGATGATAAGGTAACTCTGGAAAGTCCATCATTAATCCACTTCCATGCCTGCGTACAATAAGCATACCGCTTTTGGAATTAAATTTTATTTCGTCATCCTTAAACCCTAAGTGTTCAAAAATAACATATGCACTAGCAAGCGTTGCATGACCACATAATGCAACCTCTTCATTCGGTGTGAACCATCTTATATAAAATCCATTACCTTCAGGAACAAAAAAGGCAGTTTCAGATAAATTGTTTTCTAAAGCAATTTGTTGCATTTCTTTTTCAGTGAGCCAGTTATCTAAAGGACAAACTGCTGCTGGATTACCTTCAAAAAGAGCCGAAGCAAATGCATCCACTTGATACATAGGTACACTTTTCATATACACACCTCTTAAAGCAATGATTAAATCACACGAAAGGTATATATGAAGACATTTTTAGAGAATTCAAGAGTTTTTATTCAGTTCTTTTGGGATGAATTTTTAGACGAAAAAACCTACTGATTAGCACCACATCCTTATGATTATAAATTCAGGCTTAGCAATAACACTGTGCCAGAAAAATAATTCTCAGATTGCAGCTATAACCAAAATTTCGATTGCATGAGAAGCAAACCCGGGTTGCAGATAAATCTTTAGCCCAGGTTAAACTTAACACGCAGCGATAGCTGAGAATGTTTGACTCGTTACTTTACTTATTCAGTAATAATTGTAACGTCTTGTGCTTTTAGTCCTTTTGGTCCTTTATCAAGCACAAAAGAAACTGGATCATTTTCATGAAGGGTTTTAAATCCAACACCTTGGATATCTTTATAATGAACAAAAATATCATCACCATTTTCATTAATGATAAATCCAAATCCTTTTTTCTCATTGAACCATTTCACATGGCCCGTTTCTCTTTGCGACATTAGCTATCCCCTTTGTCTTAAGCTTTTACTATCCAACTATTACAGATGTTTATTTTCAGTGTAAAAAATATTCATGATTAAAACACTGAGTTATAATAAACATTTACTTATGTAAGAAATAATTCCTACATATAGATTAGCATAGCAGTTTTTTATTGATTGTTAAGGATTTTTTGAAAAAAAAATCATGATATTTACACTTTTTTTTCTACTGGAAATACACAATGAATCAGATGAAATCAGCTTTTATAAAATTAGCACTTGATTGCCAAGTATTAAAATTTGGTGAGTTTACTTTAAAGTCTGGCCGAATCAGCCCTTATTTTTTTAATGCAGGGTTATTTTATCAAGGCAGCGCGTTACAACAATTGGGGCATTTTTATGCAAAAACCTTAATGAATGAGCAAGCTCAGTTTGAACATTTATTTGGTCCAGCCTATAAAGGTTTACCGCTTGCCACTGCTACAGCTGTGGCTTTAGCCGAATTAGGTCAAGAAACTACGGTTACGTTTAATCGTAAAGAAGTAAAAGATCATGGTGAAGGAGGTCAATTAATTGGTGCCCCATTAACTGGGAAAACCATCATTGTTGATGATGTCATCACTGCAGGAACTGCTTTTAGAGAATCACAGACTTTAATTAAAGAAAATGGCGGGCAATTAACTGGAGTTATTATTGCACTTGATCGCTGCGAACGTGGATTATCTAAAGAATCAACATTGACTGAAATTAAAGCTCAAGGTATTGCCGTTTACTCAATTATTACCTTATTCGATTTAATTGACTATTTAAAAAGTACCAATCAAAACGAGCAAGTCAAACAGCTTGAAGCATATCAAGCTGTTTATGGGTGCTAATATATAAAATTTAATAACTCCTCCAACAATATTTCCCTTCCTAGCCTGGGTATAGCATAGCGAAACCCGGGTTCAAAAATCACTCATGTTAAGAAACCCCGGGTTCCACTGCGCTCAGGCTACAACCATATTTTTTTCAACACTATAAATGTTGCTCTCATCCTTTTATTGACAGTATTTAAAACAAACAGTATTATTGAGTTAATGTTCTATCACGCTAATACATTAACATGAAAACACATACGACAATAAAACATTCTGCACTCCCTGATTTAATGCATGCCATTAGCATGCTTGAAAACAAAGAAGAGGCATTACAATTTTTTACTGATCTATGCACTCCGGCAGAGTTGGAGGCCATGGCAGATCGTTGGCAAGTTGTTCCTTTATTGCGACAAGGCATCCCCTATCGCACCATTCATGAACAAACGGGGGTCAGTGTAACCACAATAACCCGTGTGGCACGCTGTTTGAGTTTTGGTACAGGCGGTTATGAATTAATCGCGAAACGATTGGAGTTACCGTGAAAGATCGCTTACGTTTAGCCTTACAGAAAAAGGGGCGTCTATCTGAAGAATCATTAAGTCTTTTACAACGATGCGGTTTAAAATTTCGCATTAAACCAAATAGCCTACTCACTCATGTTGATAACTTCCCTATTGATCTACTTTTTGTACGTGATGATGACATACCTACTTTGGTATTCGATGGTTTATGTGATGGTGGAATTGTTGGTGAAAACGTCTTATTAGAAGCATCTCTTGCCAATCCAAGAAAATCATACAAAATTTCAGCAGCATTAGGTACTTGTACTTGTCGCCTATCCATAGCAGTTCCTGAATCCACCGATTATCGTGGCCCAGGCAGCCTAGATGGAAAACGCATTGCAACCAGTTATCCTAATTTACTGAATCAATATTTGCGTGATAAAAAAATATGTGCAGAAAGTCTTGTATTATCAGGTTCAATTGAAGTTGCCCCACGAATGGGCATGGCCGATGCCATTTGTGATCTGGTTTCAAGTGGTCAAACCTTGGAAGACAATAAGCTCTATGAAGTCGATACCGTACTCTCAAGCCAAGCAGTATTGATCCAAAGTGATCAAAAAGCCCCCGCTATATTTCAAGATTTATTTGACATGCTTTCTCGAAGAATTCAATCGGTACAACAAGCACAAGAAAGAAAATACATTGTTTTTCATGCCCCTAAATCAGCCTTAGAAGCAATTGCTGAAAAGCTACCTGGTGCTGAGTCACCAACCATTCTGCCTTTACCAGGAAATATAAATAAAGTGGCGGTGCATGTTGTATCCAGTGAACGTGTATTTTGGAACACTTTAGAAACCATTCAAACCCTTGGAGCCAGTTCTATATTGGTTTTACCTATAGAAAAGATGTTGGAGTAATATGATGTTATCGATTAAAAATTGGCAATCCCTATCTCAATCTGAAAAAAAACAATGCCTTACTCGCCCTTTGCAAACATCATCAAAAAGTAAAGTGCAAGAGATTATTAAACAGGTGCGAGCATTTGGAGATCATGCATTATTTGCCCTAACAGAGCAGTTTGATGGTGCTCGTTTGGAAAGCCTGCAAATTCCCCAACGAAAAATTGAGAATGCCAGTATTAGTAAAAAATCACTTACGGCCATCACTGAGGCCATCAAAACGATCACGCTCTATCACCAGGCTCTTTTACCTGAAAATAAAAACATTTGTACTACTAAAGGCGTCAATATTCTCACTACTTATAGACCAATTCAACGAGTGGGGTTGTATATACCAGGTGGTAACAAAACCCCGTTAGTTTCTTCATTATTAATGCAAGCTGTACCTGCACTCGTGGCAGGATGTCCTATAAAAATATTATGTACACCACCTGATGCATTAGGTTCAATCAATGAGCATCTGCTTGTAGCAGCACGATTATGTGGCATAGACACCATTTATTCGCTTGGAGGTGCACAAGCAATCGCTGCTATGGCTTATGGCACAGAAACAGTTGCAAAGGTAGATAAAATTTTTGGCCCAGGCAACAGTTATGTTACAGAAGCCAAAACATTAGTTGCCTCAGATCCATGCGGTGCGGCTATAGATATGCCTGCAGGCCCTTCCGAGGTCATGATCATTGCAGATAATCAAGCGAATCCTGCATTTGTAGCTGCTGATTTGCTCGCGCAAGCAGAACACGGCACCGATTCTCAAGTCATTTTGATTTGTGACACGCTTCAATTTGCAGAGCAAGTAAATCAACAACTACACATTCAATTTAATACATTAGCAAGAACACAAATAATCAAACAATCATTGGCAAACAGTATGATTATTGTATGTACTGAAAAAACTGTGCAATTAAACATAGTTAATTCCTATGCTCCGGAACATTTAATTATCAATCGAGAAAATGCTGAATCATGGGTCGACGAAATCAATTCCGTTGGAACCATATTTCTTGGAGCTTGGGCCGCCGAAACGCTGGGGGATTATGTAACCGGATCGAATCATGTACTGCCAACCCATGGTTTTGCCAGAAATCATAATGGACTCAGTACACTCGATTTTTTAACCTGTTTTAATGTGCAATCGATTAACAAAGAAGGCATTAGAACCATAGGGGCTTCCGCAATGACTCTGGCACAGATAGAAGGATTGGATGCTCATGCACAAGCGGTGCAAATTAGACTAGACGCACTGGAGGTTTAAATGTCAGCACTTAACTTAATACGCTCTGAATTATTAAAAAACGAATCCTATGTGCTAGGTAGTTCATCAATCAAACACAGATTACACGCCAATGAACTTCCTTGGTCTGCATTATGCACAGATATTGACTTAAATTTTTATCCAGAAAAAAGTCTAACGGACCAGTTGCAAGAACAATTGGCGAATCGCTATCAAGTTGAGGCCAATCAAATGGTACTCACGCGAGGCTCTGATGATGGTATTGACTTAATCACCCGTTTATTTTTAAGTGCAGGTCAAGACGCATGTATGCAATTTCCACCGACCTTTTCCATGTATTCTTTTTATGCATCATTACAAGATGCCCAGCTGATTGAGTGTCCTTTAGACCCTAATCGTCAGTTTCAAATCTCAGTAGAAGACATTCGAAGTAAGTGGCAAAAAAATTGTAAGCTTATTTTTCTGTGCAATCCGAATAATCCAACTGCCAACTTAATCGATCTGAACTTTATCGCTCAACTGTGCCATGAATATAAAAATCGTTCCATCATCGTTGTTGATGAAGCCTATATCGAGTTTACTCAGGCACAAAGTACAAGTCGTTTCATTTCTGAGTTCGATAATTTAATTGTTTTACGTACTCTGTCAAAAGCCTATGGTCTTGCTAACCTGCGCTTGGGAATTATCTTGGCTCAAAAACAGATAATCCAAGCTTTTAATAAAATTATGCCTCCCTTCCCTCTTTCCAGTGTCGTGATTGATTTAGCCCTACGTGCACTGAAGCAATCCGAGTGGTTTCTACACGCAATGAAGAGGATTAAAGAGTCTCGAGAAAAATTAATGGTCGAATTGCAACTCAGCTCGGTAATTGAGAAAGTCTATCCAACAGAAACAAACTTTATTCTTGTTAAAACAAAATATGCGACGAGATTACTCTCTTTGCTTACCAAGCAAGGCATGCTACTCAAAAGTTTTCCGCCTAATTCATTGTTGCATGATCATATACGAATCACTGTAGGTGATGATTCACAAAATCAGCTTTTGCTGGATGCGCTCTCTTCTTTTCAAAATAATGATTTAGGATATTAAAATGCAAAAAATATTATTTATTGACCGTGATGGCACCTTAATTGAAGAACCTTTTGATTTTCAAGTAGACTCGTTGGATAAAATTAAACTTACTACAGCAGTTATTCCTGCATTACTGCAATTACAAAATGAAGGGTTTCGTTTTGTTATGGTAAGCAACCAAAATGGTGTGGGTACCCCTGCTTTTCCTGAAGATGATTTTATGATTTGTCATGAGTTTACTCTGGATCTTTTTTCTTCACAGGGGATATTCTTTGATGAAATTTTTATTTGCCCACACATGCCTGAAGACAACTGTTCCTGTAGAAAACCTAAAACAGGATTGGTTGATCAGTTCCTAAAAGAAAGAACAATTGATAAGTCATATTCCTGGGTTATTGGTGACAGGGACACAGACCGGCAATTGGCTGACAATCTGGGCATCCAATTCTTACCCGTATCTAAAGAGCATGGATGGAATCAAATTACCCAAACTATTCTTAATCACAAACGTACTGCGGTGATACACAGAAAGACCAAAGAAACTGAAATTAAGTTAAGCCTGACATTGGATACAGATCAAAGCAGCGCAATCGATACCCCATTGCCATTTTTTAATCATATGCTCGAGCAAGTCGCCAAACATGGTGGTTTTAACCTCGAACTATATGCCAGAGGCGATGTCGAAGTTGATGATCACCATTTAATAGAAGATACAGCCATTGCTTTAGGTGAGGGTCTAAAAAAAGCACTTGGTGATAAATGGGGCATTAACCGTTATGGCTTTACTTTACCTATGGATGAAGCTTTAGCGTCTATAGCTATCGATATTAGTGGCAGAAGTTTTTGTGATTTTCAAGGTCAATTTACTCGAGAATTTGTTGGCGGTATGGCAACTGAGATGGTCCCTCATTTCTTTAACTCATTAGCGACTGCCCTTGCTGCAACGATTCATGTTGAAGTGAAAGGCCAAAATCACCACCACATGATTGAGGCATGTTTCAAATCATTGGGAAGAGCACTAGGTCAAGCTTGCATGAAAACAAATAAGGTCCTGCCATCAACCAAGGGGATATTATGATTGCTGTTATTGATGTCAGTGGAACCAACCTAACCTCTTTGGGTAATGCCTTAACGAGATTAGGGTTGAACTATCAGTTAACACACGACGCAAAAGAAATAAGTAAAGCAAGCCATGTGATACTCCCCGGAGTGGGTACTGCAGCTTATGGCATGAATGCTTTGCGCCAATATGATTTGGTCGATGTGATAACCTCGCTGGAACAACCACTGCTTGGTATTTGTCTTGGCATGCAATTATTGTTCGAAAGCAGTGAAGAATATGATGTTCGTTGCCTAGGAATGCTTCCAGGAAAAATACAACGGTTGCACCAGCAAGATGGTTATACAGTTCCTCACATGGGTTGGAACCAATTGCAATGGCGCACTGAGACATTTTTAAAACAAGGATTAGCTGAACAAGACTATGTTTATTTTGTTCATAGTTACGCCCTTGGGGAGAGTCAGTATGCTTTGGCTTATTGTGAATACAGTGAACCATTCACGGCCATTATTCAAAAAAATAATATTTGGGGTATGCAATTTCATCCGGAAAAATCGGCGGAAGTTGGAATGACCTTACTAAAAAATTTTTGTAACAATTAGACTATGGAGGCTGTATGATCCTTATCCCTGCAATCGACATTCAAGCAGGTCGTTGTGTGCGTTTACGCCAAGGACAATTTGACCAAGTCACTCAGTTCGATACACTACCCATAGAACGCGCTGCCTACTTCGCGCAATTAGGAGCGAAGCGTTTACATATCGTTGATTTGGACGGTGCACAAACAGGAACAATGCAACAATTACCTTTAATCTGTGCCATGCAAAACACAGGAATTCCTGTACAAGCTGGCGGTGGAGTTCGCTCTTTAGAACAAGCAATGCTATGTTTTTCATCCGGAATATCGAATCTGGTTATAGGCAGTATTGCCATTAGCAATCCCGAACTCACTGCACAGATTATTAACGTAATCAATCCGCAACACATTATTTTGGCTTTAGATGTGCGCATGCAAGAGAGAACCCCCATCCCCGCCATTCATGGCTGGCAAACAACAACTGATAGGAGTTTATGGGATGTTGTTTCTTATTACCAACAATTAGGAATTAAGCAAATACTCTGTACTGACATTGCTTGCGATGGAATGATGCAAGGACCCAATTTTGAACTTTATAAAGAGGCGATAGAACGCTTTCCACAAATTGCATGGCAAGCTTCAGGAGGCATCCGCAATACAGATGATATAAATCAATTGAATACATTAGGTGTAAGTGCGGCTATTTTGGGATTAACCCTATACCAAGGACACTTAGACCTAAAATCAATGTTACTGCAGATGTAACAGTTGTAGCCTGGGTGTAGCGAAGCGAAGCCCGAGGATATTTTGCCATCTTCCCAGGTGCAGCGAAGGGATCACGGATTATTAATGTGAGTACAAAATTATGTTGACCAAACGAATTATTCCATGTCTTGATGTACGCGATAATCAAGTAGTCAAGGGAGTCAAATTTCGCAATCATCGCGTTGTGGGAAATATTCTTGAGCTTGCGGCCGAATATTCTGCAGCAGGTGCCGATGAGCTTGTCTTTTATGACATTACTGCGAGCTCGGAGCAACGCTCAGTTTGCTCTGATTGGGTAAATCAGGTAGCAGGAACAATTAATATTCCTTTTACTGTAGCAGGTGGAATTCGCTCACTTAATCAGGCAAAATCGATATTAAATTCTGGAGCTGATAAAATATCCATAAATAGCCCAGCATTAGAAAATCCTGAATTAATCAATGAGTTAAGTCGGAATTTTGGAAGCCAATGTGTTGTAATAGGCATTGATAGTCAATGGATAGATGATGATTATTATGTCTACCAATACACTGGAGATGAGAAAAAAACACTTAATTCCAATCGCAAAACAAAAGAATGGATAAAGGAAGTACAAGACCGAGGAGCCGGAGAAATTGTATTAAATTGTATGCAAGCAGATGGTATACGCAAAGGATATGATTTAAATCAATTAAAACTGATGCGGTCTTTATGCCAGGTTCCATTAATTGCATCAGGAGGTGCCGGAGTACTGGATGACTTTACTAAAGTATTCATTGAGTCTCGTGTAGATGGAGCTTTAGCTGCCAGTATTTTTCATGACAAAATTTTAACAATAAACGATATAAAATTAGCACTAAAAAAACAAAAAATTGAGGTACGATTATGATTCATATGGAAATTAATTCTTTAGATTGGAAAAAAATGAATGGCTTATTACCAGCCATTGTCCAAAATGCAGAAAATGGCAGTGTATTAATGTTAGGTTATATGAACCAAGAGGCATTGATAGCGACACTCACCACTGGCCAATTAAATCTGTACAGCCGAAGCCGAAAACGTCTATGGCGTAAAGGAGAAAGTTCAGGTAATAGCATGTCCGTACAACATATTAGTGTTGATTGTGACAGTGATAGCCTTTTAATTCAGGTTTTACCTAAAGGACCAGCCTGTCATTTAGGTTATACGAGTTGCTTTCAACCAGAGCATAATACGAATTTAGGATTTATACATGAGCTCATTGAGCTGATCAATGAGCGAGCAGACTCAAAAAATGAACACAGTTATACAGTACAATTATTTGAATCTGGACTCTCTCGCTGCGCACAAAAAGTAGGTGAAGAAGCAGTAGAAACCGTAATTGCTGCAGTGAGTAATAACCGTGAAGAATTGGTTAATGAATGTGCCGACTTAATTTTCCACTTATTTGTTTTATTGAAAGCATGTGAATTAAGTTTTTACGATGTGTTGCAGTGTTTGCGCGACCGCGATCGAAGCACCCATACCTAGCCTTTGTAGCCTGGTTGCTTGCAACCGGGCTTGTATCTACACATGCTGGATGAGCTGGTTACAGCAATTTTAGATCTAAAAGAAGAAGGGCCATTTTAAGCGCGATACTTTTGAAAAACGGGAAATAGGTGGTTTAAAAATTCCTATACCGTAATCGTGCCACATCATAAATGGCAATTGGCGAATGAATTCCCTTAACTTTTACCCGAAGATGTCCATTAATCTCTATATCCTTTGCAACTTCCATGTAGGTGGATTCAGAGATCAATATCTGTCCTCCAAGACTTAGATCTTGAATTCGAGAGGATAAATTGACAGATGCTCCTATCGCACTATACTGCATTCGTTTCTTAGAACCTACATTTCCAACCACAGCAATTCCCGTATTAACTCCTATCCCCATCTCTATATGCGGTAAATTAATCTTACTATTGGATTGATTCAGTTTCTTTAACATCCGTTGCATTTCTAAAGCACAGGCTACTGCACGGAGTGAGTCATCCCCTGAAGAATAGGGCGCACCAAAAATAGCCATAATTGCATCACCAATAAATGCATCAACAATTCCTTGATATTTTTCTATAATAGGAACCATTTTACCGAAATATGTATTTAAAAGAGAAACAAGAGTTTCACCAGGAATGGATTCAGATAAAGGAGTAAAATTTCTTAAGTCGCAAAACATAATTGTTATTTTATTTTCATACCCGCCTAATTTTTGGTTAGGGGATTCAAGAAGTGTATTGACTACTTTATCAGACATATAAAAACTAAATACCTTACGAATTAACTTATTACGTACTTCAAGTTGGCTTTTTATTTTTTGCAATAAAAGATTCATCTTACGCAGGGTTAATTGATCCTTGGCTATATTGACTAAATTTAATAGAAGCTCCAACTGTTTTGAGTCGAGTTCGTTTGGAGAGGTATCAGCCAGGCAAAAAGTGCCGACATTATAGCCTTGGGGATCAGTCAAAGGAACGCCTGCATAAAACCGAATAAAAGGATCCTGTTGTACGAAAGGATTATTGGCAAAACGTTCATCAAGAAGCAAATCGTGAATAATTAATGGCTCATGTTTTTGTATTGTTACATTACAAAAAGAAAGACGTCGTGGTATTTGTTTTAATTTTAATCCTTGTCGCGCTTTAAACCATTGTCTTTCTTCATTAAGAAATGAGATAAAACAAATTGGGATATGAAATAAATCAATTGCAAGACGAACCAATCGTTCATAACTTTCTTCAGGGACTGTGTCCATAATCTTTAATGAGACTAGTGCATCAATTCTTTTCTGTTCTAACTCTTGAGAGGTTTTTATTTTTTTCGATTTTAATCCCATAATAATCTCGATCCTGAACCCTAAATAATTATAAGACAAATAACCCGCTTATCCTTTATATACTCATTATAGATTAAATATTAACCACAATTTTTTATATCAATCTTAATTAATGGTATTATCTGTCCGGTTCAATTCCCTACAAAATTACGGTGGGTTCCCAGCAAAACATGAGCATTTATTCTGTCGGGCCAAGGCCCGACCTACTAGCTTATTCTAATGTTAACTGAGCAAACGTAGATACCTAGAGCATTAAGGGGCCTACACAACTGCCAGCAAAACTGCAGTCAGATAATTTCCTTCAGGAAAAGAAGTTAACGTAGGATGACAACTTGCTGGGCCATAAACACCGAGAATGCGAGCTTGCTTCCCTACCGCTCCAGCTTGTGCACTGACCAAAGAGCAAAACTCCTGAGATGACAATGCTGAGGAGCAATTACACGTCATTAACAAGGAACCTGCCTTCATATACTTAAATACTTCGCGATGCAGAAATCGATAATAGTTTTTAGCCCGTTCAACATGTTGTTTTGATGGAACCAATTTAGGAGGATCCAGAATGACTAAATCATAATCTCCTGCTTTTGTTAAATACTCACGGGCATCTGCTTCGATAAACTCAATCTGGTTCACATCATTTAATGCAGCATTTTTCTTTGCTTGCGCGATTGCTTGGGCAGAGCTATCGATAGCAGTTACTTTTGCAGCTCCTGCTCGCGCAGCATGCAAGGCAAAGCCACCACTATAACAATATAGATCTAATACGTTTTTTCCTTTGGATAATTGAGCAATACGCTGATGATTCTCTCGTTGATCAAGAAACAGTCCTGTTTTTTGTGCTTGAGCAAATTCAACTTCATAAATAACCCCAGCTTCAAAAACTTTAGTATCGTACTGCTTCTCTTGTGTAGTGATTTGCTTCCATCCATCCTGACTCAATGGTTTACTTTGGGGCATCCAAACAACTTGATCTGTCGGAAATAAATTTTGCAAAGCATGCATAATTACTTCTCGATTAAGCTCCACCCAATAAGCAGAACTAGCAACAACACAAATCTGATTAAATCGATCAATCGTTAATCCAGACAGACCATCTGCCTCACTATTAAACAAGCGATAAGCCGTGGTTTCTTCATTAGGTAAATTCAAACATTCCCTAACCTGTTTTGCCTGCTTTAAACGATGTGCAATCAAGAAATGTAAATTGCTTATATCTATGGATTCATTTGCGAGCGCCAATACTCTAACTCTATAAAGAGAATGCTCATTATAAGCTCCAACGCCAATCAGCTCTTCATCCGCATTGTAAATATCAACCAAATGTCCTGTTACTAATTTCCCATGGGTTTTTGCAATAGCTTTGGGGAATATCCACGGATGACCACGTAATACAGTGTTTTGTTTCGCCTTAAGCAAAATAACCTTAGCATTCATTTTTCTATTTCCCCAAGAACAAAAATCGGCTAATCTACACAAAGAACGATAGACCTGCAAGAGTTCATAATTTTATAAAGCCCCAAAAGCAGTTCCCGCTCAACTTGACTGAAAAAATAAGAATTAGGGACAGTGATGCCACAAACTATAAAAAAATGTTTTATCTCCCTTTTTATAACCAATGATCTTACAATTAACACATTTTGGTAAACGATATGGAAAATACACAAAAGTTCTCTTATGGACTCACTTTAGGAGCTTTAGGAGTTGTGTTTGGTGATATAGGTACCAGTCCATTGTATGCCTTAAAAGTCACTCTGGATAATCTTCCTATTTCCCAAACTACCATAATGGGAGTGCTCTCACTGATCTTCTGGTGTTTGATTATTATTATTTCATTCAAATACTTAATCATGATTTTTCGGGCAGATAATGATGGAGAAGGAGGAATTCTTGCCCTTTTGGCGCTAATGAAGCTTAAAAGTACTCGCTTTGTCCCATTATTTTATATTGTTTCAATTTTTGGAGCAGGCTTACTCTTAGGCGATGGCATGCTTACGCCTGCCATATCAGTAATCAGTGCCGTCGAAGGCCTTAGCACACTTTCTGATTCATTTACACCCTACATTCTCCCCATTGCAGGAGTGATTCTAGTCTTTCTTTTTATGCTGCAGGCAAGAGGAACAGGAAGCATAGGCAATCTATTTGGCCCATTTATACTCATCTGGTTTATAACCATTGCTGTACTCGGAATCATACAAATAGCTAAAGCACCAATAGTGCTAACAGCAATCAATCCATACTATGCGTTTGCATTGATCCAAGAAACCGGATTTAAAGGATATTTATTATTGGGAGGCATTTTTCTTGTTGTTACAGGTGGAGAGGCACTTTATGCCGATATAGGACACTTTGGAAAAAATCCTATTCGCGCCAGTTGGTTTGCGGTTGTTCTTCCCTGCTTGGTGCTCAATTATTTTGGCCAAGGCGCCAACTTACTTTTACACCCACAAGCGATTGGCAATCCATTTTATATGATTGCCCCACAATGGTTTTATATTCCATTAATTATTCTTGCCACTATTGCAACGGTAATCGCGTCACAAGCAGTTATTTCAGCTACATTTTCTTTAACAAAGCAAGCTGTTTTATTAGGTCTATGTCCTCGTATACCCATAGTACAAACATCCAAAGAGTTCTCTGGACAAATTTATGTACCGCAAATTAACTTTATTTTGTTTATTGGGACAATCACTTTCTGTGTTGCTTTTAAAACATCAGATAATTTGGCACATGCCTATGGAATTGCTGTAAATGCATACATGCTCCTGATTGATGCAATGGTTGCCTACGCTGCTTTATCGATTTGGAAGTGGTCGAAATTTAAAGTCACGATGATATTCGGATTATTCCTTACTATAGACTTTGCGTTTTTGGGCTCAAATTTACATAAATTTTTGACTGGTGGTTGGGTCCCAGTCACCTTCGCTTTACTGATTGCAATGATAATGTATACCTGGAAATTTGGTTTGGAATACTTGCGCGATCATTACTACATGAATAAAGATGACATTTCTAAAATTATCAGACAATTAGAGTACAAAAGCTTGAATCAGCTGACTGATTTGACAGCAATTTTTATTACCGATGTTTATGATAAAAGTGGCGGAAGCTTTCTCCACTTCCTCAAGTTAAGTCGCGCAGTTCCAGAGCGCGTCATTATCGTTAATTATGTTGTAGACAACATCCCGTATGTTCATTACAGTCAACGTTATGAAATCACCTGCCTGCATGAAAAGATATTTAACCTCACTTTACATTATGGCTTCATGGAAACTATTTCGATACCCAGAGCTCTGGAGCGAGCCTCAAACAAAAATCTGTTCCCCTTCAAGTTAAATGTTGATCGCGCTACATATATGGTGGAAATTCCCAATATTACCGCATCAAAATCAAAAAAATCATTAACATTCTATTGGCAAGAAAAGTTATTTGCATTTTTAATACGTAATTATTCTGCCAATTTAAATATCGACTTTTATAAATTGCCATACAATAGAACCATGGCAATTGGTACTTATTATATTATGTAATCTCAGGAGTTTTTTATGTGGTTTAACAATGCATTAATTTATCAATATGAACTGGATGAGGCTTGTGATTTAACAGCTTCTTTAGCTGAAAATAGCCTAAAACCTTGTCCTCCACATGCTCGTTTTATTTATGGCTGGCTTCCCGCTTTTGCAGATGAAATGGTACAAGAAGTTGCCGGAAGCTCATTGATTTGTATGGGCAAAGAAGAGCGTTTACTGCCACGCGGTGTGATCAACAAAATGTTGGCTGAAAAAGTGCAAATGCTTGAAACGCAACAAGGTCGCCCTGTAAAGCGCGCAGAGAAAGCACAAATGGCTGAAGACATCGAATTTGAATTGTTACCTAAGTCATTTTGTATTCAGAAAAAAATGTTTGCCATTCTTGATAGCGTCGGTAAAAGAATCATAGTTAATGCGTCCAGTAATAATCAAGCAACGCAGCTCACCTCTCTTTTACGTAAATCAGTAGCAGGAATCTCAATAGAACCAATTACCCATACAGAAAATCTGGCAGTGCGTTTTGCAGAATGGATACACTCTCCTGGCACGCTACCCAGCCAATTTCAATTAGCGTCTGATTGCATACTTGTTTCTCTTGATGATGAAAAGAAACGAGTACATTGCAAGGGATATGAACTACCAGCAGAAGAAATTTTAACATTATTATCGCAAGGTATGGGGACTGCTGAAATTTCTTTAATCTGGAAAGAAAGAATCCAATTAACATTAACCCATGATTTTAGCTTTAAAAAACTCAAAAGCCTCGACTTTCTGCTCGATGATTTTAGTGAAATTAAGCAACTTGATGAAGAATATCAACAACGCGATGCAGCACTTACTCTATTATCAGGTGAGCTTCGTGAGTTAACAAATGATCTTTTAGCCGCACTCACAGCAAAAGAAAAAGAACCTGAATTAGAAGAGATGGTATAACTCGTGTAGCCTGGCTGTTTGCAGCCAGGCCTGTTCATGGATATTGCTCCAGGCTGCAGCAATCAGCCACTAACACTACCATCTGACTTGATAAAGTGCTGGATTATCTGGAAGAATTTCTCCCGTATCGATTTGTTCTGCCATAGTTGGAATAGGAAGAGGATCCCTTTTTTCCTCTCCTCTCTTGCATATATGCTGTATTAATTGAATTCTCTCTAGATAAAAAGAACGTTCCAATTCTTTATAAAAATCAGATAAAAACTTTTTTGCTTCTTGAGAAAGCTCATTTACATTAAATTGTTTACTTAGAGTTTCACCAAGCACACTAATGAGATTTTTATAATTAATCCAATCATTATTGATACAATTATAAATCATTGGACTATTTGGATTAGTTTCGTCAATAAACTTGATTAACTTTGAATAATGCGCCTCTCTAACTTTGCCCCATTCCTTATATGTTTTTTTAAATTTTTCTAAGAATTCCGCTGTTGTCATGATACATCCACCCAAACATCATAAAATCATAAATTAAATTGTTTCTTTAGCATTCATTACTTTTGTTTGTGACTTGTAGACTGGGTGAATCGAAGTGAAACCCGAGATTTTCTGCACAAATACCCCGGGCTACGGCTAGCGCCTTCACGCAGGCTACAGCCTCACCATTTAAAAATGAGACAACTTCTTAGACAATTCTATCCATTTTATTTGTACGATAAGTTGCTCTATAAACAGTAAACGCTTCATCTGCGGCCTTTTTGAAGCCTAGCGCCATATTCGCTTCATACATAACCACTAAAGCCAGTCTCGCACTTGGCGCTTGGGGATAGTTTTTAACGACATAGCTCGCCCTGTTGATTGCTGCAACATACATCTTGCGTTTAAAATAGAATGTGGCAACATTCAATTCATGCTGTGCAAACATATTGCGTAAGTAGATCATGCGCTGCAATGCATTTGCCTTATATTTACTATCAGGGAATTTTTGAATCAAAATACCAAAGTCAGAGTAAGCTTGAGTTTGTGTTCCTGGATCTCTCCATGACTCATCCAACGGCAGGAACTTTGCAAAAACGCCACGGCTTTGTTGGAAATTAGCCATACCACGCATGTAATAGGCGTAATCTACATTTTTAGCACGTGGATAAAGATGAATGAATCGCTCAGCAGTAGCCGCCGCTGAGGGATAGTCTTCATTTTTATAATAAGCATAAATTAATTGCATTTGCGAGTGTTCTGTATAATCACTAAAGGGATACATTGTTTCTATCGCCTCTAGATGCTTTATTGCTGTTGCATATTCTTTTTTACGTAAGTCCTTCTGGGCTGCTGTATTGAGTTGCTCTGCAGTCATTCCTTTATAAGGGTTATGATCTTCATCGTCTTTCCCCCACCATGTCTTGCATGCAGATAAAGATACAATAAGACCTATTAGGAACAACATTTGAATTCGTTTCATAAACTACACCTAACCTATTTATAAATATATATCTGTTGCATCCACAACAGCACAAAATTTGGGAACATTATACCTAGGACTATATAATTTGCGAACATTCTTACGCTTTTTTTAAAGAATGAAAAAAATATAAACAGCATTAGAAAAAAGTACGCTCTTGTCGCTGAGAATAGTAAAAAAGTATTTGCAAAACCTAGGTCATTGGGATAGTATTCTCGCCTGGAGAGATGGCAGAGCGGTCGAATGCGGCGGTCTTGAAAACCGTTGAAGGGCAACCTTCCCAGGGTTCGAATCCCTGTCTCTCCGCCAAATTTCTTTCAGTAATCAATCAATATCTTCTCATCAGATACTGCAACAAAAAATTAACTTTTGAAGACAACATTCATAGTCTTCAGCTCCGACAAAAGACCCAATGTGCACATATGTATAGAGAGGATGGTTCATATGCTATTGAAATTATTTAGGCCGTTGGTATAGTAACTTTATCTTACGTTAATGGGGAACTGCATGTTAAGGAATACACTGAAACGTTTTGGCAGTATCACAAAACTTCTACATTGGTTGATTTTTATTTTAATTGCCGCTCAATTTTATTTCGTCTGGTCTCTTAGTGAGAACTCTCCGCTGATACCACTCTATATGATGCTGCATAAATCAGTGGGTGTAACTGTTTTAGTGTTCGGAATTTTATTCTATATTTGGCATATTATTAGTATTAACCCCCTGCCCCCAGAAAATCAACCGCGATGGCAATACTTTATTTCTAAATTGGTCCATCATGTTCTTTTTATTCTTATAATATTGATGCCACTTGTTGGCTACCTATTAACTTGCTCCGATGGTAAACCGATTAACTTTTTTGGCTGGTTCACTATACCTTGCCTTATTCCGACGAGTGAACAGCTTGGTAATATGATGTTCTCAGCCCATGAAACAATTGCCTTTATCATTCTGATTCTTGTTGGCATCCATTTCCTTGCAGCACTGTATCATCATGTCATTCGCAAAGATGAGGTATTAAAGCGTATGCTTCCGTTTACTTCGAATAAATAAACTCAACATAATAAAAAGAAAAAATCACTACATTGGACATGTAACCGAGTAAAGAACAATCTTTACTCGGTTAAAACATTATTATTTAAATTGATAAGGAGCCGAAGGAGTATATGCATCAACGTGGCTTGAAGGATCTTGATATGGTTGATACGTAGGTGCTTCATATGTAGGAGATTGCTGCCTACCATCCTGATACATCTGAGGTTGATATCGCTGATATACAGGGGTTAGATTCGTTGGATCTCGAGATTCTTGCGCTTGATATGTAGGAGCATGATACGCAGGAGGCTGCTCATAATATGACGGAGTTTGTTGAACTAGAACTGGAACATAAGTTCTTGGAGGAATTTTACAATCAAAGTGTAAACCACCAACATCCACAACACTCACTTCTCCTCTACGAAGTTGTCTTAATTCGGTGAGTAATTTCTGAACGCCCTTATCACGATTAAAAAAGGAAGGTATCGCTTTTTCATTACCTAATAATTTTGCCATTTCAGCACGATATGCGATCATAGCGCATTTTACTGCCATAGGATCCATATTTTTTTTATCACGTAAAAAAGCTTCATCACTAGCCGTTAATCTAAATCGATCTGGGTCAGCTGGATCCATAGACTCTTTATTCGCAGATTTATTGGTAGAATCATAAAGAAGGCTCATTGCAAAAGCGCCAACACCGGCACCAATAACTCCAAGCAGTACCACACCTATAGCCACTACACCAACTGGATTACATCCTGCTGCTATTGCAAGTGCAATTAATGGTGCAGCGCCAAAATTCATTGTTAAAAAAGCTGAGCCAGCACCAAAGCCAATAGAAGTAGCAAACATTAATGCGCCTTTCAGCCAACCTTCACCATACCAAAAGCGTTCCATACTGTCTGCAAATTCATTTATCATATAAGCCATAGCAAGG
Source organism: Legionella sp. 39-23 (assembly GCF_001897665.1). NCBI lineage: Bacteria > Pseudomonadati > Pseudomonadota > Gammaproteobacteria > Legionellales > Legionellaceae > Legionella > Legionella sp. 39-23. The sequence goes on from NZ_MKTO01000025.1 coordinate 53,631, forward strand.
AAAGCTAAAACTACAGCAACTAAGGCTAAAGCTAAAATGAGCAGGAAAGCAATCAATTTAGTTAAATCGTCATTTGTGCCGTGCCCATGGCTATTTGAAGGCAAACAACTATCTCTATGGTAACCATGCCCATGATGATTATGTAGCATAGAATCTAAGAGTATGCAGTTTAAAAGTGTTGAATCAGTATTATTGTAATAATTATGCTCATGAATCTCAACATAAACAGCTGGTTTAAATTGAGGTATAGGAGGATTAAACGCTGGTTGTTGAGGAGGATGCTGTTGATATATTGGTAGTGCTCGAAAAATTGTATCAAACGCCTGGTATGCTTTAGCTTTCTCCGCAAGATCTAAATGGTAAAACGGGCTATTGGGTTGGTAAAACATAGCAGATTGTAGTTCTGCAAGCATTTGGCTGTGCATCTCATAAATGCCTGCCCCTTCTAGACTTTTATAATGCTTTAGTAAGTTTCCGTATAATATCTTTAATTTATAATCAGTAAATTTCGTAGTTAAACCAGACATAGAGATCTCCTATAAATTGGGTTATATAGGCAAACTCTGCTATCTGGATCCTAGGACATTAATTTTCAAATGAAAAATCAAAAACCATGAAGCTCAAGCCAACACGTTTGTCTATAAAACCTAGTGCTTAACAATTTGTGCTCGATTAATTAAACTTTTTACATACAAGTCATAATCCATCATGCCGTAGCTTGCTTCGATTTGCTGAATTAAGCTATCTTGTTGCTCCCTGTCTAACGTACTTAATTTTCCATCATGTATCTGTTTTAATCTGACCACCACATAATCACCATTTGCCATGACCAGACCATCTCGGCTTTCTGGTCTTAATAAATTGAATGCCATGTCATTAATATCATTATCAACTTTATCATTGTCACGGGTAGATTTAACTACAGATTTCCACGATAAGTTATTACTACTAATTAGTTCTTGTTGTTTCTTATCCTCAACTGGGTTTAATAAATTCATGCCAATTTTTTTCGCTTTAGCTTCAGCCATTTTTTTAACTAAAATTTTGCTGATTTGCTCTTGAACAGCTTCTAAAGGCTGTTCTTTCTCCGCCCAATGTTGATCAACACGTATGACCACAACTGAATCATTATCAATTTGGATCGGTTCACTATTGTTTCCTAGATCAAGTACATCATGACTAAATGCCGTATTCAGTACTTGTTTGTTTTTTGTAATGCTATCTGTGCCACCTGCACGTGAAAAAGGCTGTGCTTTTTCAATTTTTAGATTTAATGCATCAGCAACAGGTTGAAGCGAATCTGGTGACTGATAACTTAAATCAGATAACTGTTCTAAAGCCTGTGTATATTTAGTTTGAGCACCTTCAGCAACCAATTGTTCCTTAATAGATGCTTCTACTTCGGAAAAAGATTTTGTTGAAACAGGCTTATAAGCAATAAGCTTAAAAATTTCATATCCATGTTTCGTTTTTTCAGGGGAAGAAATCTGCCCCGGTTTTGTTAAATTAGATAAAATCTGATTGTAGTTATTTTGTCCACCCGCTGTAATCCAAGGAAGAACCCCCTTGTCAGCAATAGAAAGCTTATCATCTGATATTGTTGAAACAAAATGTTCGAATTGTTCTGGATTTTTTTGTAATAACTGATATACATCATTTGCTTTTTTCTGAACTTTTTTCAAATCAGCTTGGCTGGCATTTTCAGGAGCAGCAAATAAAATATGAGCAACCTGCCAACTTGCTGGAATCAAATAGTTACTTTGATTTTCTTCATAATAACGTTTTGCATCTTCATCAGATATTTTAATTTTGTCCTTAATATCATGCATAGACAAACTAACATAATCTATGCTGACTTGTTCTGGACTCATAAATTCTTTTTTATGCTTCTTATAATAATCAGCAACCTCTTCTGAAGAAACATGGGCATCTTTTTCAAAAGCGGAAGCCGCAATTGTTAAATAATCATAGTCTCTGTTTTGCATGTACAAACTTACAAAACGGTCGATTTCATCGGGCAAAGCAAAGGAGCTCCCCATAAAAGCAAACCGTTGCTGGTTTAATAACATGCCTTGTTCTACTTCATTTTGAAAGCTTGATTGCGTGAATAAAGCAGCATTAAGTGCTTGTTGATATTTCTGGGCTGAAAAATGACCGTCTTCTTGAAACTGAGGAATGCTCAAAATCGCTGCATTTGCTTGATTTGGGCTGACGTCGAAGCCATTTTTACGTGCAGATTGCACTAAAACCTCATTAGTAACCATTTGGTCTAACACTTGGTTTTGCAATTTTTTTTCATCAGCAGCAGTCATTTGCTCAACATCTTGCATAGAACGAGCACGTCTATAATTGGTTTCAAATGCCTGTAATGTTACAGGTTGACCATTGACGGTTACCTTAGCGTTTGTCGTTTGACGCGATTGTAGATAATAATCCACACCAAAAAGTGTAAACGTAATACCGATTAAGATAACTACTAACCAAGCTACAACACCCTGTATACGTTCATTTAACTTTTGTAACATGTCGCGAGATCCATATTATTTAATTAAGGCTCTATTCAATTTAGCGAGGGCATTATAACCCTGACTGCAAAAAATCAAAACAAAAACTATAAAACACTTACTCAACAAAAAATTTCTTTCTAAAATCAGTTAGATAATTAAAAGTTGAAATGAATACATTACTTCTTTTTCACACCTTCACTTGAACTAAAAAAAAGATTAGGGGATAAATTTTTGAAGTAAAAATTTCTTTCCAGATAAAAAAAACGCGCCTTTCGGCGCGTTAATCTGGCGGAGTGGACGGGGCTCGAACCCGCGACCCCCGGCGTGACAGGCCGGTATTCTGACCAACTGAACTACCACTCCATTACTTGGTGGGTGCTGTAGGGATCGAACCTACGACCCTCGCCTTGTAAGGGCGATGCTCTCCCAGCTGAGCTAAGCACCCTGAAAACTTATGCTTCTTGCACCGCTTCTTTCAGGTTTTTACCCGCTTTAAACTTGGCTACTCGTGACGCTTTAATCTGAATAATTTTACCAGTTTGTGGGTTTCTACCAGTACGTGCTGAACGATTGCCTGTTGAAAAAGATCCGAAACCAGGTATTACTACTTGATCGCCGCTTTTTAAGGCATCAGTAATAGTACTAGTAAAAGTTTCGAGAACTCTGCTGGCGTCAGCTTTAGTTAAACCCGAACCACTTGCTATAGCATCAACTAATTCGCTCTTATTCATTGCTTCCCCTATACAGTTAATCTTCCATACTTCAAGTTAATTTAATTAAACTCATCAAATCAACCGGTCAAGTAGTTACTTCCTTGCAGCGCCCGCTAGTGGCGGGCTACGAAACGAAATATACCTCTAATTAATGGGTATGTAAATCATTATTTTTAATTTTTTTTGATCGTTTACCCACTAAAGCTTCAGATTGTACATTTGTTGGCTTATCTAGCCAAGGACTGCGTTGTAAAGCCAGTTCTAAGACCTGTTCTATGGTCTTAACTGGATGAATTGTTAGCTTACGCAAAACATTATCTGGAATCTCTTCCAGGTCTTTTACATTTTCCTCGGGAATAATGACATGCTTAATTCCGCCGCGATGAGCCGCCAATAATTTCTCTTTAAGGCCACCAATTGGTAATACCTGCCCTCTCAACGTAATTTCTCCCGTCATCGCTACATCTGCTTTAACAGGGATATGCGTCACTACAGAAACCAAAACAGTACACATACCAATACCCGCACTTGGACCATCTTTGGGTGTAGCCCCTTCTGGAACGTGGACATGGAAATCATTCTTATCATAAAAATCATCAGCCAAGCCAAACTTTGCAGCTCGACTACGTACTACAGTCATCGCTGCATGGATAGATTCCTGCATGACCTCACCCAATTGACCTGTATGTGTGACCTTGCCTTTGCCGGGCATCATTGATGCTTCTATTGTTAGCAACTCTCCCCCCACACTGGTCCACGCCAAACCTGTAACTTGACCAACCTGGTCAAACTCTTCAGCCAAGCCATATCGAAATTTTTTCACACCCAAATATTTTTCAATATTACTTGTAGTTACATTCATTTTTTTAACTTTTTTATTGGATAGAATTTCTTTTACAACTTTTCTACATACACTCGCAATATCTCGTTCTAAGTTACGAACGCCAGCCTCTCTAGTGTAGTGACGAATCACCTCTCGAATCGCGCCTTCACTAATGTGTATTTCTTGATTACTCAAACCATTCAAGACAACTTGTTTTGGAACAAGATATTTTTCGGCAATACTTACTTTCTCGTCTTCTGTATACCCTGCAAGTCGAATCACTTCCATTCTATCTAATAGCGGCGCAGGAATTTCCAGAGAATTTGCTGTCGCAATAAACATAACGTCACTCAAATCATAATCTACTTCAAGATAATGATCGTTAAACGTATGATTTTGCTCTGGATCCAACACTTCAAGTAATGCGGCAGCAGGATCACCACGAAAATCCATAGCCATTTTATCCACCTCATCCAACATAATGAGTGGATTTTTCACCCCAGCCTTACATAATTTTTGAATAATTTTACCAGGCATAGATCCAATATAAGTTCGTCTGTGACCACGAATCTCTGCTTCATCTCTTACACCACCCAAAGCAATACGAATAAATGTACGGCCTGTAGCATTTGCAATCGATTGTCCTAATGATGTTTTACCTACCCCTGGAGGTCCAACCAGACAAAGTATTGGGCCTTTTAAGCGTTTTACACGTTGTTGAACAGCCAGATATTCAATAATGCGCTCTTTAACCCGCTCAAGACCATAATGTTCTTTATCTAATAATTTTTCTGCTTTGAGTAAGTCAAATTGAATTTTAGTTCTCTTTTTCCAGGGAACTGTAAGCATCCAATCAAGATAGTTGCGTATAACTGTCGCCTCAGCAGACATGGGTGACATCATTTTTAATTTATGAAGTTCAGCGAGCGATTTTTCTTTTGCTTCTTTGGTCATTCCGGCTTTGTTAATTGAATTTTCTAATTGTTCAATTTCATTTCCTTCTTCGCCTAACTCGCCTAACTCTTTTTGGATCGCTTTCATTTGCTCATTGAGATAATACTCGCGCTGACTTTTCTCCATTTGTCGCTTAACTCGGCCTCTCACACGCTTTTCAACATGTAATAAGTCAATTTCGTTTTCTATAGCAGACATTAAACGCTCAAGACGAGTACCCACATCTAAAGTTTCCAGTAGCTCTTGTTTATCATCTACCTTCAATGTTAAATGTGCCGCAATGGTATCTGCTAAACGGCCTGGTTCTTCTATCCCAGCAAGAGGAGATAAAACCTCTGGTGGAATTTTTTTATTAAGCTTAATGTATTGTTCAAACTGAGACATTAAAGAACGCATTAAAATGCTAACATCTGGTTCTTGCACCGCGGCATTTTCATCGTCCAATAATTCTAGGTCAGCTTCTAGATATCCTTTGGTCTGATTGTATTCTTTTGCTTTAGCCCGTTTTTCACCTTCGACTAAAACCTTTACGGTTCCATCTGGTAATTTTAATAGCTGCAGCACACTAGATAACGTTCCAACTTGGAAAATATCCGCCTCACTCGGATCGTCATTCGACGACTTTTTCTGCGCCACTAAAAAGATTTGTTTGCTATCAACCATAGCCGCTTCTAAGGCTTTAATTGATTTTCCTCGCCCAACAAACAAAGGAATAACCATATGAGGGTAGACCACTACGTCTCTTAATGGTAATACAGGTATATTTGACAGATTTTCTGTCTCATTCGAAGTCTCAATAATTTCAGTGGACATAATGAACCCTTATTCAAACGAAAAGCTTATTTAAAATTCACGCGACTACTAATTATAATTTAAAAGGAAGGGAGAGTTATTGCAAGGAATCAAAGCGTTATAATTAAGAAAAGTTGTATAAAGCCACTCTCCTACACTAGGTGTAGGAGAGAAGTAAAAATTCTACTCTTGACCACCTGCTGCACTCTTCATCCCTTCTTGTTCGTAAATAAGGATAGGTTTTGATGCACTGTTAACAGCACTCTCATCAACCACAACTTTATTTACCCCTTCAAGAGAAGGTAATTCATACATGGTGTCTAAAAGAATATTTTCAAGTATAGCACGCAAACCTCGCGCGCCCATTTTGCGTTCCAAAGCTTTTTTAGCAATAGCTATTAATGCTTCCTCTCTAAATTCCAGTTCTACCTCTTCCATACTAAATAACGATTGGAACTGTTTCGTCAACGCATTTTTAGGATTTGTTAAAATATCAATAAGCGCCGTCTCATCTAATTCTTGTAAAGTAGCAACTACAGGCAAACGCCCAACAAACTCAGGTATTAATCCATATTTAATCAAATCATCTGATTCCAGCTGATTCAATACCCTAGAGATTTCATGACCACTTTCTTTTTTATTTTTTAATTGAGCGGAGAATCCAATGCCAGACTTATCACTACGTTCTCTTATTACTTTTTCCAATCCAGCAAACGCACCGCCACAAATAAATAAAATGTTTGAGGTGTCTACTTGTAAGAACTCTTGTTGTGGGTGTTTGCGACCGCCTTGTGGTGGAACTGAAGCAATAGTGCCTTCGATCAGTTTTAAAAGTGCTTGTTGCACACCCTCACCAGAAACATCGCGTGTAATTGAAGGGTTATCAGACTTACGTGATATTTTATCAATTTCATCAATATAAACGATACCATGCTGAGCTTTATCTACATCATAATCGCACTTTTGTAAAAGCTTCTGGATAATATTTTCTACGTCTTCGCCAACATAACCTGCTTCAGTAAGTGTAGTTGCATCAGCCATAGCAAATGGAACGTTGAGGATACGAGCTAATGTTTGTGCTAAAAGTGTTTTACCACTTCCAGTTGGACCTATAAGTAAAATGTTACTTTTTCCAAGTTCAACACCATCTTCACTTTTATGTTGTAATCGCTTGTAGTGATTATACACAGCCACGGACAAAACTTTTTTTGCATGTGATTGCCCAATGACGTACTCATCCAAAAAGGTTGAAATTTCTTTGGGTGAGGGTAGGCGTACTTCTGCTTCTTCATGAGCTTCATGAGTTTCTTCACGAATAATATCATTGCAGAGTTCAACGCACTCATCACAGACAAATACAGAAGGACCAGCAATCAACTTTTTTACTTCATGTTGGCTCTTTCCGCAAAAAGAACAATACAAAACTTTATCTCCACTTCCGTTACCGGATTTACTCATAACCAAACCCCTTCTTACAACGATTATCGGAAAAAAATAGATAATATATGTAAAATATTAGTCAATCAGAAAAAGATATGCCACATGTTTTTCATGTAACTATTTTTAAATACAAAAACAAAATACGAAAAAGTAGTAATGAATCAATACAAAAGGACCCCTATTCGCATTCCTAGCCTGGGTGTAGCGAAGCGGAACCCGATAAACTTGAACATCAATCCCCGGGTTCCGCTTCGCCGCAGCTGGGCTATGATACATTATAGTTCAGTTCTTTGAATTTAAAGTAAAGAATTACTCTGTTTTATTCACAGACTCTCGATCATAAAGCACTTGATCAATTAAGCCGTACTCGACAGCTTGGGTAGCACTCATAAAATTATCACGCTCTGTATCGCGCATAATTTGATCTGATGTCTTTTTAGTATGTTTTGCCATAATAGTATTTAAACGCTCTCTTACGGCTAAGGTTTCGCGAGCATGAATTTCGATATCAGTAGCCTGACCTCGATAACCACCCAAAGGTTGGTGAATCATTACTCGAGAGTTTGGCAAGCAGAATCTCTTACCATCAGCTCCAGCACAAAGCAATAAGGCAGCAGCACTTGCTGCTTGCCCAATACACAAAGTACTTACATCAGGTTTAATAAACTGCATGGTATCGTAAATTGCTAAGCCTGCAGTTACCACCCCTCCAGGAGAATTAATATAGAGAGAAATATCTTTTTCAGGGTTTTCAGACTCAAGAAATAACAATTGAGCAACTACTAAATTCGCCATATGGTCTTCAACTTCCCCCAAAAGAAAGATAATGCGCTCTTTTAATAATCTTGAATAAATATCATATGAACGTTCACCACGTGAGGTTTGCTCAATAACCATTGGGACTAGTCCACTGGCATTGCGAATTATGTTCTCTGAATATCCTGACATATAATTACTCTCCTTTTTTATCAGTTGCTTCAGTTGCAGGCTTAGGATTCATTACTGAATCGTAATCTTTGTTCTTATATTTAATTTTTGCATCTTCAGCAATTTTATCTGCAACCATCTCTTCCATAACAAGCGCTTCAATTTCAGCCATATGCTCTTTGCTGCTTTGATACCAGGCACGTAACTCATCAGGATTTTCGTAAGCATTAGCAAATCGTTCAATTACTGTATTAACTTTATCTTTATCTGCAACGATTTGATGCTTTTTAACATACTCAGAAAAGAGTAGTCCAAGATGAACACGACGTTTTGCTTGCTCTTCAAACAGCTCACGTGGAAAATCAGGAATCGTTTCATTCTCATGATGCTCATGACCAAAAAGTCGATGATACATATCATGTTTTAAATGCTCGATTTCTTTGTCAATTAAAGCCATTGGTAATTCAATAACATTAACTTCCATTAATTTATCGAATAGTTTTTCCCGATTCATCATACTAACGCGACGCTCTAATTCACGAGACATATTGTCTTTAATGTCTTTTTTCAACGCGTCTACGCCACCTTCTTTGATATTAAATTTTTCAGCAAAGGCGTCATTGAGCTCAGGCAACTGTCCTTCCATCACATTATGAATAGTAATTTTGAAAACAGCTTCTTTAGCAGCTAACTCTTTATGGCCATAGTCAGCAGGAAACGTTACTTTGATATCAAAAGGCTTCTCTTTTTTATTACCAGTAATTCCGTCTTCGAAACCAGGAATCATTGCTCCAGAACCAATAACTAACTCATGTCCTTTAGCACTACCACCATCAAAAAGTTGATCATTTAAGTACCCTTCAAAATCAATAACTACTTTGTCACCTTTTTTGACAGCTCGGGAGACATCCTGCCATTCTTTATTTTGTTCACGAAGTTTGTCCAACATTTCTTCAACATCTTTATCCGTTACTTCTGAACGAGCCAGTTCAACTGATGCTTGATTTAATTCAGCAACTTCAAAAACAGGCATTACTTCAAATGTTGCGGAATATTTGAAGTCTTTACCTTTCTCTAGTTGCTCAGGCTCAACTGCTGGATATCCAGCGGGAACTAATTCATTTTTTTGTAATGCTTCAAATAAAGTAGATTGCACCATATCTCGAGCAACTTCTTCACGAACACTATCAGAATAGCGGTTGACAACAACATGTAAGGGGACTTTACCAGGGCGAAAACCATCAATCTTAACTTTGCGAGCAAGATTCTTGAGACGTAAGCTCACTTCTTCCTCAACTTTCTCTGAAGGCACAGAAACTGTTACCTTACGTTCCAAACCTTTTAGGGTCTCAACAGAAACTTGCATTAATATCACCTCTTGGAATTTATAATGATAAATGGTGCGAAAGGAGAGACTCGAACTCTCACGGGTCGCCCCGCTGGAACCTAAATCCAGTGCGTCTACCAATTCCGCCACTTTCGCAAATCAGGTTGGATTATCAATCAGTAATTCGGTCTTGTAAAGACTCAGATAAATCTTTAGCGATAAACCTTTTGTATCTCTTAAATGGGGTGAACGATGGGACTCGAACCCACGACAACCGGGATCACAACCCGGGGCTCTACCAACTGAGCTACGCTCACCATAAAAACTTTTTTACCAGAGTTCTTATGAACAATATCTGGGCTGGCACGCCCGGCAGGATTCGAACCTGCTACCCTCGGCTTAGAAGGCCGATGCTCTATCCAGATGAGCTACGGGCGCATCTTGGTCGGGGTGGAGGGATTCGAACCCCCGACATCCTGCTCCCAAAGCAGGCGCGCTACCAAACTGCGCTACACCCCGTAAAACCCGTCCCAAGGACAGAGCGCAGATGATACTAGGTGCCTTCATCAAGGTCAATATCTTAAATCATTTAATTTTAATTAATTTTACTTTATTGCTGTATCGATTTGCTTCGCTTGCACAAATCGTTATTTTTTCAAACATCTAGCCGATTACCCATACACGCACTCATCCCCTACTCGAATCTTTTTGAGTTTTCAGCTAGCATTGGAAATTATTGTTCATTGCAATCTGAATATATGAAATTTAAACTGATTCCTATCTTCGACAACATAAATTACCTGCATAAAAATCATGAGCATGTTGTGCTGCCCGATACTCGTTTTCAAAATGATTTTAATTATGCTTTGAGTTTTTTGAAAAGTTATACTGGCAGTCAAGGCACGTTCAATAGTTACCGCCGAGAGACCGAACGTTTATTACAATGGTCTTGGTTAATTAAAAATGTAACGCTCAATGAGTTAAAACGTGATGATATAGAAAATTACATCCATTTTTGCCAAAAACCACCAAAATCCTGGATCAGTTTAAAAAAGGTACCTCGTTTTATTGAAAAAGATGGGACACGAATTCCCAATGAAGAATGGAGACCCTTTGTAGTTACTTTAAGTAAATCTGCTATAAAAGATGGACATAAGCCACAAATTGATCAATTTAAGTTGTCTCAAGGAGCCACTCAAGAAATATTTGCTATTTTAAGTACACTGTTCAATTTCTTGATTGCTGAAGAATATCTCGCATCTAATCCTGTTGCACTAATTCGTCAAAAAAGTAAATTCATTCGAAAACGCCAACAAAATACCCCCATACGAAGATTGAGCCTGCTGCAATGGAGTGCCGTATTAGAGGCGGCCGAATCCCTTGCCGAAGAATCCCCTCTGAAACATGAGCGCACGCGCTTTATGTTGAGTTTATTGTTTGGTATGTATCTTCGTATATCCGAATTGGCAGCTAGTGATCGCTGGATCCCCAGTATGAATGATTTTGCCAAAGACAGTAACGGCTATTGGTGGTTTACAACCGTAGGTAAAGGAAATAAAGAACGACAAATCGCCGTAAGCGAAGCAATGCTGGAGAGTTTAATACGCTGGCGTTGCTTCCTAGGATTATCGCCACTCCCCTCTCCTGCTGATAATAGCCCACTCATACCCAAAATCCGTGGAAATGGGCCTATGAGTGATACAGCACCAATACGTAGAATTATTCAACGATGTTTTGATCTGGCAGGTGAGCAATTGCGGATGAAAGGTCATGGTGAAGAAGCCGATAATTTGGCCGCGGCAACTGTCCACTGGTTAAGGCATACAGGTATTTCTGAGGATGTTAAAATTCGCCCTCGTGAGCACGTACGAGACGATGCAGGCCACAGCTCAAGTGCCACAACAGACCGTTATATCGACATTGAAAAACAAGCACGTTATCAATCGGCGAGGAAAAAAACGATTGAGCCAGAACCAAGTTAAACAGATTTATGTTAGAATTGAAATAAGTTCGAGGTGAAGCCTGAGTGCAGCACAGCAAAGTCCTGGGGTTAATTGAACATAGAAATCCTCAGTTTGCTGCAACCAGGCTAAGTTCCTACGATTTCATAATTTTATACAACCAACTCTATTTATGGCAAAAGATTTATCATGCTTACTCTTCGTCAAATTACTCTAAGTCGTGGCAATAAAGTTTTATTAGATAAAGTTAATGTCACTCTATATGAAAAGCAAAAAATAGGTCTTATTGGTCATAATGGATGTGGCAAATCAACATTATTTGATTTTTTATTAGGAAAGCTATCCCCTGATACGGGTGAATTTTTAATTAATCCCCAACTCACTATCAGCCATTTATCACAACAATTACCGGACAGTGATGAAAAAGCTCTGGATTTTGTATTAAGTGGTGATGAAGCTTACATTAAGCTGCTGCAACGTCTAAAAGATTCCGAAGCAGCAGGTAATGATGCCGAAGTATTGGCATGCCATGAAGAGTTAAGCCACAGTGGCGGTTACAGTAAACCTGCCCAAGCAGCAACGATAATGTCTGGTCTTGGCTTTAGAGGCGAGCAACAGCAGGCTTCAGTAAATAGCTTTTCCGGTGGTTGGAGAATGCGTTTAAGTCTTGCGCGCTGCTTAATGAAACCAGCTGATTTATTTTTACTGGATGAACCTACCAACCATTTAGACATGGAGGCCATTTTTTGGTTAGAACGTTTTTTAAAGCAAAGTCCGAGTACTATTGTTCTTATTTCTCATGATCGTGAATTTCTTGATGCATTTGTTACTCATATTTTGCATATTGAGAAGCAAAATCTAACTCTTTACAGTGGTGATTACAGTTGTTTTGAAAAAACACATGCACAACAATTGGCATTACAACAAGCGATGTATGAGAAGCAGCAAACCAAAATTAATCACATGATGTCATTTGTAAATCGATTTAGAGCTAAAGCGACTAAAGCAAAACAAGCACAAGGACGGCTTAAGGCTATAGAAAGAATGGAAATTATCGCTGCAGCACAGGCTGACTCTCCTTTTTCTTTCGATTTTTTCCCATGCCCCCGGGCAGGAAATCCGTTAATACAATGCAATATGGTTGATGCAGGATATCAATCTGAAAAACCTATATTAAAAAGAATAAATTTCTCACTCAATCCAGGCGACAGAATAGCCTTGTTAGGACCTAACGGCGAAGGAAAATCGACCCTAATCAAGACATTAACCGGCTCATTAACTCCTTTGCATGGTACTATTCATCGCTCAGCTCATTTAAAAATTGGTTATTATGCACAACACCAATTAGAACAACTGGATTACAATTTAAGTCCTGTGGAAACAATCCAAGCGTTATCACCAGAGGCTCGCGAACAAACCATTCGTGATTTTTTAGGTGGCTTTAATTTTGCCGGTGATATGGCAGTACAACCTATAACCCACTTTTCCGGCGGCGAAAAAGCACGTTTGGCTTTGGCCAAACTTGTTTGGCTCAAACCTAATTTACTGCTGCTTGATGAGCCAACTAACCATTTGGACCTTGGGATGCGTTCCGCCATAGAGCTTGCGTTGCAAAGCTATGAAGGTGCGCTTATCCTTATTTCTCATGATCGTCATATGCTCAAAACCAGCGTTGATAATTTCTATCTAGTGTACCAACAAAAAGTACAGGCTTTTGATGGAGACTTAGATGATTATTACTCTTGGCTACAAACTAAAGACTCAATTAAAGAAAATACTGTTAGCTCAACTGCTGTTGATTATAAAGAAAAAAAGACCTTACAAAATCGTCTAAAAAAATTAGAGCAATTGATTGAACAGCATCAAGGGGAAATTACCAAACTGGATACTCAGCTAAGTGACTCGAGCCTTTATGAGGACAGTGCACAACAAAATAAACTTAATCAACTAATACAAAAACGTCATCTCGCTCATTCCTCTTTAAATCAGGTCGAAGAAGAATGGTTAGAAATTAGCAGTAGCTTAGAAGATTTAGTTTAATGTGGGGACGGACCCCTGCAATTATTAGTCATCAATTTGTTCAAAACGCATCGGAGCCCGTCCCGGACCGTCCTCTGGGTAGTACTGTGGTGCAGCCAGCCTATAATATTTTTATTTTTTTCCAGCTAATGACCAGAACGTAGAATCTCTAACATCAACTTCGCGGCGAGTTGCTCTGCCTTACGTCGATTTGAGCCTTGACCAAAAGTTTTTTGCTTTGCGCCATTAACCGCACAGGTGATATAAAATATTTGATTGTGTTCATCACCTTCTACCTTGGTTAAGGTATATTCCGGGAGCGCAATTTTTTCAGCTTGCAAATATTCTTGTAGTTGCGTTTTTGCGTCTTTTAAACAGTCGTTTAAATTAGGATCTTCAAGTCGAGAATGATATAACCTTAAAATAACCTCTTTTGAGGACTCGATGCCGCCATCTAGAAAAATTGCTGCGAAAACAGCTTCCATAGCATCCGATAGAATTGAAGCACGGCGAAAACCACCACTTTTTAGCTCACCCTGGCCTAAAAAAAGAAAATCGCCAATATCAATTTCTTTAGCTAATTCGACCAACATCTCGCCCCGGACCAAAAATGAACGCAAGCGGCTTAACTGGCCTTCACTCTGCATCGGAAATCGATGAAAAAGTTCATTAGCAATTACAAAACTTAAAATTGAATCTCCTAGAAACTCAAAACGCTCATAGTTTTCACTACCAACACTACAGTGCGTCAAAGCTTGCTTAAGATAAGCAACGTTTTTAAATTGATAATTTAATCGCCTGCATAACCTTTCTAAATCAACTTTCACTGCCGGTTACAACCTCTTCAGTATGAGCAAAATCAAATAATAAGCTTATATTGTATACTAAAGGCTTAATCACTTGGTATTTCAATTTTACTCTAAATTTATTAGCGCCAATAGGTTCAATAGTTAATTGGTTTTCCTTGAAAGCGTCTACATCATTCACATCCAGTCGTTTATCCAAAGTACTTTTCAAAACGTTGACATCTGCAACCGGATCTCCAGTTAATGAGGATGGAGGAATCGAATTTAATCCTTTTATTGATTTAAGAACAGAGTAATATTGCAAGTAAACTGGAATAACACGCATTACTACCACAGCAGCCATAACAAGCACAACTATAGTAAATAACATCCCTATAAAAGTCATTCCCTTTTGTTTTCGCATGCGTTATTCCTTTTATCTATTCTAAATAAATCAATATATTTCTACCATAGACTTATGGTATTAATTTTCCTATTTTAGACCAACGAACACTATCTGTCTTACTATTCCAACTCATCCAAACTAAAAATGCTTTACCTCGCAAATAGGACTCAGGTACAAATCCCCAGAATCTACTATCGGCACTGTCATCACGATTGTCGCCCATCATGAAATAATTTCCCGCGGGCACTACAACATCAAAATCTACTGCGGGAACATCAGCTCTAATGAAAATATTATGCACAGTCCCATTCAAATCTTCTTTATATTTGCTAACTGCCTTCCCAGAACTCTCATCGATGGTGTACTCAACAAAAGTTTGCTTTGCTTCCTTTCCATTGATTGTTAATACCTTATTGTGATAACTAACTTTATCGCCGGGAACTCCTATTACCCTTTTAATATAATCATAAGAAGGATCTGGAGGCCAACGAAATACAGCAACCGCCCCTGTTTTAGGATCGGAAATTGAAAGAACTTTCTTTTCCCAAACAGGGAGTCTTAATCCATAAATAAACTTATTTACTGCTACAAAATCACCAACAAGCAATGTCGGCTCTAATGAACCCGACGGAATGCGAAAAGGTTCGATAATGAATGAGCGTAAAATTAAAACAATAAAAAAAACAGGAAAAAAAGATCGTGAATATTCAATAATACGATTGGGTTTTTCATCCTGCGTACGTTTTTTTGACCAGAACAAGACATCTAATAGATAGATAAATCCACTGATAAACGATAGGACAACCAATATTAAAGCAAAATTCATAAATTTATATCCTAAGCAAACTTAAATTTCATGATACATTACATGGCACTTAACCCATTTATATTTCTGCTCGCGTGAACAAGCTAGTGAAATAACCATGCAGCCCCAGCACTATTTCTTTTTATCCGTTTGAAAAACAGCCATGAATGCTTCTTGGGGTATTTCTACATGCCCAACTTGCTTCATACGCTTTTTACCCGCCTTTTGTTTTTCCAATAATTTTCGTTTTCGTGACACATCACCACCATAACATTTTGCAGTAACGTTCTTTCGTAAAGCCTTTACTGTTTGTCTGGCAATAATATGGCTTCCTAAAGCCGCTTGAATTGCCACATCAAACATTTGTCTTGGAATTAAATCTCGCATTTTTTCAGCAATTAATTTTCCACGACTATGTGATGAAGAGCGATGGACAATCACTGAGAGTGCATCCACTCGTTCACTATTAATCAAAATATCCATTTTAACCAAATCAGCTTCCTGAAAACGCAAAAAATTATAATCTAAAGAAGCATAACCACGACTCACCGATTTTAATCGATCAAAAAAGTCAGAAACGACTTCACTCATGGGAATATCATAGGTTACAGAAACTTGACGGCCACTGTAAGTCATATTTACCTGAACACCACGTCGCTCAATACACAAATTAATTATTGAACCGAGATAATCCTGTGGTACAAGTATATTGGCCCTCACAATAGGCTCATACATTTCTTTAATTTGCGGAAGCGGCGGCAGATGGGATGGGTTATCAATGAGCATCGTCTCGCCCTTTTGCGTCACGATTTGATAGACCACCGTAGGTGCGGTAGATATGAGATCAAGATTGTACTCCCTTTCCAAACGCTCCTGTACAATCTCCATATGCAGCATGCCTAAGAAACCGCATCGGAAACCAAAACCCAGAGCCTCAGAAGATTCTGGCTCATAAAATAATGAAGCATCATTTAGACTTAATTTAGCTAAGGCTTCACGGAACGCCTCAAAATCATCGGCGCTGATAGGAAATAGACCGGCATAAACCTGAGGCTTCACACGCTGGAAACCAGGAAGTGGTTTTTGCGCAGAATTTTTTTCCAGAGTGAGTGTATCTCCCACTGGAGCGCCTTGAATTTCTTTGATTCCTGCAACTACATAACCTACTTCACCTGCATTCAACATATCCAGCTTAGTACGTTTAGGAGTAAATATGCCGACTTGATCAACCTCATAAGATCGCCCTGTAGACATAACTCTCATCTTGTCTCCTTTACGTATTGAGCCATTTACAATACGCACCAAAGAAACAACACCAAGATAGCTATCAAACCAAGAGTCGATAATTAAAGCTTGTAAAGGCTCATCGATATTGCCTTCTGGTGGAGGAATACGAGTGACTAAAGCTTCGAGTACATCCTCTACACCCAATCCACTTTTAGCACTCGCTCTTATTGCATCGTGTGCATCTACCCCAATAATATCCTCAATTTCTGAGATAACACGCTCTGGTTCAGCTTGCGGTAAATCAATTTTATTAAGCACCGGCAAAACAGATAATGATTGATCAATGGCCGTATAACAAACAGCTACCGTTTGTGCTTCTACCCCTTGAGCTGCATCAACGACGAGAATAGCACCTTCACATGCAGCCAAGGAGCGGGATACTTCATAGCTGAAATCCACATGCCCTGGCGTATCAATAAAGTTCAAAAGATAGGTCTTGCCATCTTTCGCACGATAATTTAAAGAAACACATTGAGCTTTAATGGTGATACCTCTTTCTCGCTCTATATCCATAGAGTCAAGAACTTGAGCACTCATTTCACGCTCAGTTAAACCACCACAAATTTGGATAAATCGATCCGCCAAGGTTGATTTACCATGATCAATATGGGCAATAATCGAAAAATTGCGAATCCGCTTTAAATCACTCAACTGAATTACCTTTTTTGCAAATAGCGCATTCTAGCTTAAATAAGCGCAGCCTTAAAGTATTTGCTAATACAGTGCATTTTTAATAAGATTTAGCATTTCGTTTTATATATTATTAGGGTGCGCTATGCGAAGAATATCAAGTTTGGGGTTTATGGCAATAACGCTGCTACTTCTTTCTTTCTCAACTTATTCAAATACCGCATTTACACAAAGAAAAGATGTGCAGCTTTTTATTAAAAGTATGGTTAAGGAATACCACTTTAATGCCAAAGAGCTTACAGCAACAATGAATCAGGTCGTTATCCAACCCGATATCATTGAATCAATGGAAAAACCCTATGAAAAGAAAAACTGGGATGTTTATAGAGATTTATTTCTCACCCCTGCTCGTCTAAAGGGTGGATTAGATTATTGGGCAGCTAATAAAAAGGCACTTGATCGAGCACAAAAAAAATATGGTGTTCCTCCAGAAATTATTATTGCAATTTTAGGAGTGGAAACCTTATACGGGGAAAAGCAAGGGGAACATCGAGTTCTTGATGCACTAGCAACACTGGCGTTTAATTATCCAAAACGCGCGCCTTATTTTACCAAAGAATTAAAAGAGTACCTGCTCCTTTGTCGCGAACATGGCGTTCCTGCAACGCAATATAAAGGTTCGTATGCTGGTGCCATAGGCCAGCCGCAATTTATGCCGAGCAGTTACCGTAACTTCGCTGTTGATTTTAATCATACTGGCAAACGTGATCTTGTAACTAACAATGCGGACTCTATCGGAAGCATTGCTAATTACTTCTACCATCATGGTTGGAGACCTAATGATGGAGTAGCTCAGCATGCTATGGTAGTAGGTACTCGTTATAAACGAATTCAAGTAAATCCTAGAAAAACCAATTACTATTACACACAATTGATTGCAAATGGAGTTAAACCTATGACTGCAGCACATAATCATCCTTCACGCGCCGCTTTGATTGAATTAGTCACTGCAAAAGGAAACGAATTTTGGATTGCTTATCCCAATTTCTTTGTGATAACCCGGTACAATTCAAGTCCGCAGTATGCACTTGTGGTTTATCTGTTATCACAACAATTAAAACAGCAGTGGGCTGCCGTAAATATAAAAAAACATAGAGCTTATGTTTAAGAATGGATACTCTTTTTCTCTTTGCAAAACATCTTGATGAGGCAGGATGCTTCTGCCTCAAAATGGATGCAGATGGAGCATTAGTTGCACCACCTGCACAACGTAGTTTTGTCGAAATTAAGTCATTACAGACAGAATGTAAAACCTTAGTCATTGAAACATGTGAGCACGTCAGCCTTCTTAATCTTGAGTTTTCGTGGCTTCCAGATAGAAAAGCACGCATTGCAATTCCTTATGCTTTAGAAGAGAAATTAGCGCAGCCCGTAGATGAACTTCATTTTGCTTTTGATAAAGCACGATATCAAAATAATCAATATCTGGTTGCTGTGATAAGCAAACAGCGCATTCGTTATCTTATGCTATTTCTCAATGAGCAAGAAATAGAGTTTTCTGGAATTACCGTGGATTGGTTTGCTTTAGAACCACAAGAATTATGTGTTTGCGAAACAACACTACTAATTAATACAGATGATTTCAAAGGCGCTCTTTCTGGAGAGTTAGCTCATATCTATCTAAAAAACCATCCGCAACATCAACCCTTACTTTTTGCTGACAGTACAATCCAAAATGATTCATCATTACCTAAGAGTCAAGAAACATCCTACACGTGGATTGCACAAAGAATATTAAAATCGAAGTTACTGAATCTCTGCCAAGGGGAAATGCAGCATGGGAATAAAGCGGATTTACTAAAAAAAGGATATCAGGTTCTCGGTGCTCTTTTTTTGGTTTGGCTAATCTCTCTCCTTGTAACAAATGGCGTTAAATTGCATCTACTTAATAAAGAAACTCAGAAAGTTGATGGACAAATTGCTGTGGTTTATCGTGAGTTTTTCCCTGACGCAAAACAAGTTATTAGCCCTAAATTTCGCATCACAGAACTGTTAAAAAGCAATAATACCGAAGAACAAAATCGCTTTTGGTTCTTACTGAACCAATTTGCCAAGGTAATGAAAAATGAACATAATACTCTGGAGCAATTACGTTATCAGAATAAGACTTTATCAGTCACCTTAGTCAGCACTGACTTTGCCAGTTTAGAAGAATTGGAAAATGAATTAAGAAAGCTGCAACTTAAAGTGAAACAAACCCAAGCATCAACACGTGAACAACACGTTGTAGCCACTTTGGAGTTAATGTGAAAGCCTATTTAAGCACACTGAATGATCGCGAAAAATGGATGTTGATTGGAACAGCAGTGTGCCTCTTTCTTTATGTATATTATTTATTTTTATATAGCCCGTTGAGTCAACAAGTAAACCAAAAATCAACCCAACTCGTCGAAAAAACCGCTACGCTCGAGTGGATGAACAAAATCAGACAACAAAACAATGCAAAGCAAACAAAAAAACAAATAGTTGATAACAGCCAACTATTAACCGCCCTCGCTACACAACTAAAAAACGATTCGACTATAAAATTTCCTTATCAGTTACAACAAACTGGCTCAGGAGATATTCAGCTGACTTTTGATGCAGTTGCTTTTAATTTATTTATTACTTGGTTGGATAAAATAAATCAACGCTATGCGATTACAGTAAAACAATTTGAAGCAGACCGTTCGAAAACACCAGGTGTAACACGTTTATCGATTCTGATTAGCTCAGCTTCTAAAACTTAATCTGTATTGTAGCCTAGATTATTAATTGTAGCCTGGGTGCAGCGTAGTGGAGCCCGGGTTTAATATGCTATTCAAATAATTCATAAAAATAAGGAAATTTATGTCAAACTCATCAGTTAAAATTGTTCGTTTTCACGAAACTGGAGGTCCAGAGGTATTAAAGCTCGAAGAAGTATCATTGCCAGAACCAGGGAAAGGCGAAGTTCGCTTGCGTGTTCATGCAATTGGTTTAAATCGTGCTGAAATTATGTTTCGTACCGGACGTTATTTAATACAACCCCATTTTCCATCAAAAATTGGCTATGAAGCCTCTGGTGTGGTTGAAGCAGTCGGTCCAGATGTAGATAAAAAAATAATTGGCAAAACATACAGCACGGTTCCTTGTTTTGATCTTGGTAAATATGGTGTGTATGGGGAAGTAGCAATAGTTCCTGCATATGCACTCGCAGCATATCCTGAGAAATTGTCCTATGCAGAGGGAACGTCCATTTGGATGCAATATATGACCGCTTATGGAGCCCTGATACATTATGGTGCGCTTGCTAAAAATGATTTTGTTTTAATTACTGCAGCAAGTAGTAGCGTAGGACTTGCTGCCATTCAAATGACACGTGCTCAAGGTGCAATAAGTATTGTTACTACACGAACCCCTAAGAAAAAAGCTGAGCTACTCTCTTTAGGTGCAGATCATGTCATTGTCACCAATGAAGAAAATCTTCCTGAACGTGTACGTGAAATAACTAAAGGCGCCGGAGTAAAAATTGTTTTTGATCCAATCGCTGGCAAAGGCGTTGAGACTTTAGCAGAAGCACTCTCTCCAGGCGGAACACTTTTTGTTTATGGTAACTTGTCTTTAGAAGAGATTACTCCATTTCCACTTTTCGCCGCGTTAAATAAAGGCATTTCTTTGAGAGGTTATACGCTTTTTGAAATTGTATCCCAAGCCGATGTGCGTAAAAAAGCAGAAAAATATATTTTTGACCGCTTACAAGATGGATCATTTCATCCTCAAATTGCTCAAATGTTCTCTTTGGGACATATAGTCGACGCACATAGGTACATGGAGTCCAATGAACAAGTAGGTAAAATCGTAGTCACCGCTTAAATTGCAGAAATATGGCCATATTTACAACAGACGTCAAAAAGGCTTTACGCTTGCTGGTAGTCAAAAAGTAGCCTGGGTGAAGGCTACAATTTAGCAGACGTAGATTAAGGTATTTTGACATTAGCTAGCATATACAATCCCCGAGAAGGTGTCTGAGTGAAGCCGATGCTGATGTCTTCACTCGATTAATTTTTTATTCATATTATTGTTGCACGCTGCTCCAATTAACCACTGAAGCACCACCTTTTAGTTCAGGAGGTAACGAATTTAACGCTTTTTGTGCTTCTTCGGAGGTACTGTAGGTTCCATATACCCCTTTATATCGGGTTTTCCCATCTTGATCATATTTCACCTGGGCCATCCGATTTTTTTTGGGTGCTTTATACAGGACTTGCGCCACGTGAGATGCTTTATCCCCTTCAGTCAATTCAATTGTATAAGCTTGAGGATTTTGACTATTTACCCAAGTCTGATCTCTGTCTTTAAAAGAAACAGGAGAATGCAGCTCTCCAACATGATATGAATTAGGAACGCTTACTTCCCGTTTTTGTTGATATCTATAATCATAATTCGTCATATTGTAACTATTTATATTATAAGGTTGTTGTGTGATATCAACATATGAAAATGCTGGATATGAGATGGTATCACTATCTTTCGTACAGGAAGACATAGCAAACGCACAAATTACTGTGAGCGCTAAGTTTATTTTCTTATTCATTGTCATTCCCCTAGTTATAGTTCTTTTTATTTGCTCCCTGCCTACTATATCTACATAATTAGAAAAAACTTTAGAAATTTGTATTGTTAAAGAACAAATTATGTCTTACAGTAATTTTTTTCTTATTTCGACAATAAAAACTTATGTGGACACATCGACGTTCAGGACAAACGAATCAAAGGGGAAATCAGGATCATCGAGATCCTTATGAGCGAGACCGCACCCGCGTAATTCACTGCCCCGCCTTCAGAAGATTACAAAGAAAAACACAAATTTTAGGAACAGATGAAGGTGATTTTCACCGTACTCGTCTGACCCACTCTTTAGAGGTCGATTCAATCGGGCGCAGTATTGTACACAACCTCTTAATGAACCAAGAAAAACAAATTGTTTTAGCGGGTTTACTACCTAATGATGACCTGATCTCTGTGATTTGCTTACTGCATGACATTGGCCATCCACCTTTCGGACATGGCGGTGAAGTAGCCCTCAATTATATGATGCGAAACTATGGTGGGTTTGAAGCAAACGGACAAACATTGCGCCTACTCACTAAGGTTGAAAGTAGTTATGGAACCTATGGTCTTGATTTAACCCGACGTGCATTGCTTGGTATTTTAAAATACCCTGTGAAGCGCTCTAATGTCGTCGCCCCAAAACACCCTCCAGTACATGAGTCCATTCATAAAACCATCAAAATTAATGACTGGTTACCACCTAAAGCTTATTTTGATTGTGAGCAGCCAGAGATTGATTGGTTGTTGTCACCTTTTTCTGATAGGGACAAAGAGTTATTTCAATCGTTGTCGCAAGCACCGCATGGTACAAAAGCAGGAAAATCAGCCTACCATAGCTTTGATTGCTCCATTATGGACATTGCTGATGATATTGCGTATGGAGTTCATGATCTTGAAGACGCCATTCATTTACGTCTTATCAATGCCGCACATCTGGATACCCAAGAGTTTAGACAGTTATTAAGTAATACCATTTTAGGTAATCGAAAAAACCAGTTGATAGACTCACTATTTTCTCAGGATCATTATTCAAGAAAGCAGACCATAGGAGAAATGGTCAATTATTTTATTACCTCGACTCAAATCATAACGACCAATGAACAATTCGAGAATAATTTACTTAAATATAATTTAGCACTTGTTCCTGAAGCAGATGCTCTGCTGAATTATTTAAAACAATGCATCTTCAATAATGTCATTGACTCCCAAGAAGCCCGTACTTTTGAATATGGTGGCCAAACAGTAGTTCTTAGGCTTTTCGATGCCATCAGCTCAAATCCTGGTAGTTTATTAGACAACAAAAATCGAGTTTTATTTAAACAAGCAGAAGATGAAACTGTTGCCTACCGAATTGTTTGTGATTACCTGGCTAACATGACTGATGAGTATGCCTATAGAATGCATGAGCGATTGTTTGGATTTAATACACGAACAATTTTCGAAAGACTTTGAGAGTACATCATTACCTTATTGAGTTTTCGATTTTTATTATTCCAAGCTGGGATGTCTTCCCAAAATAGATTATCATCTTTTTTTAATTCATGGAGAACTAAGAATAAAATGGATATAACAAAGACTCTTACGGTACTTATTGCGACAACGCTTGCTCAAAATAGCTTTTCAGGTACTATGGGACCAGTTAGTTCGCCCTGGACACAAGTTATCACCTTAAGCCTAGGCCCAGCCTGGACTGATACTGGCGAAACAAATACCTTCTTCTTACAATCAGATGTTGAAAAAACATACACTGCAAATGAAAATACAAGCACCCTTTTTGATGGAGAGATTTTCTATGGTTTGCAACACGCATTAAATGCTACATTTACCGGTCAATTGGGTTTAGCTGCCGCGGTAACATCTAATGCAAAATTGAAAGGTGATGTATGGGAAGATGCTGATCCAGATTTCGATAATTTTTTCTACACCTATAAAATCAATCATACTCATATCGCTGCCAAAGGAAAGTTGATTGGTCATTTCAATGCTCCTGTAAATCCATATATTAGTGGAAGCTTAGGAGTGGGTTTTAACCGTGCGCACAACTTCACCATTACCCCTAAAATAGTTGAAGAAATTCCTGCGCCGGGATTTACTTCTCATACTCATACTGCATTTACTTATACAGTAGGTGCAGGGATCCAAAAAGAGTTCTATTCTAGGTGGCAGGTCGGTATTGGATATGAATTTGCAGATTGGGGAAAAAGCTATCTTGGACGAGCGCCTGGGCAAACACTGAACAATGGCCCTGGTATGAATCATTTGTATACGAATCAATTGCAATTTAGCTTAAGTTATCTAATCTAAGGATTGAAAATGAATAAAAAATGGATTTATTTTTTACTAAGTAGCGCTGTTTTTACGCCAGTCATCCTACATGCAGCACCTAAACCTCAACCCAAATTTTCCATTCTTGCAACAGCAAAAGGGGAACATCAAGTTTATCCCAAGGGTACTATTACTCTGAGTTATACAATCATTAATAATACCAAATATGAACGAACTTTAACTTTTAAAGCAATACAAGGGGTCAGCCAAGGCACTGGAGCTACTAAACCTTGTTCTAGTCCATTTACCCTGAAACCAGGTCAAGATTGCCAATTAAGCTTGGTCATTCACGGTAATGCGATTCCATCCAATGGAATAAATGGCGGACCTGAAGTATGTAAAACTATAGGACCTGGAAATAATAACCCAGATCAGTTTCTCTGCTCTCAACCCAGTGAAGAAGATAAGTTAAAGGTTACCTTATCAACTGCACCACTTATAAGAAGAGTGACTGTTGGGCTTGCTAGCATAAATGGTCAAAACATGCCAATTGCTTTCACTAGTACTGACGGAGGCAGTTCATGGAGCCCACTAATTCAGCTACAAGGTACAGGCCAATTGAACAATGTTACTTGTGATGACTCAGGTCTTAATTGCGTCACGGTTGGCCGAATAAGCGCCACCCAACCCATGATTTATAACAGTAAAGACGGTGGAAACTCATGGTCTTCTCCTGTATTTCCATCAGTACTTGCGGGTGCTACACAAGTACCGCTCCCAGGTATTGCTTGTGATAATACCGGAGTGAACTGTGTTGCTGTTGGCAGTACGAGGGTCCCACCTAAAACTTTTGCAGTAGCTTACACAAGCATGGATAGTGGGGCAACCTGGAGTAGCCCTATATTGCCCACGCCCCTGTCAGGAAATTCAACTTTGTCTAGTGTCGCTTGCAGCAGCTCTGGTCTCCAGTGCGTCGCTGTCGGTACTCATGCAGGAGCACCAATAAGCTATAGTAGTACTTCTGGAGGTTCTAGTTGGAGTACAGCAAACATTCTAACGACACAGCCTGGTTTTACCAATACTCTATCATCAGTCTCCTGCGATAGCTCCGGATTGACATGCAGCGCAGTAGGTTCCTCATTTGATGAGACCACAGGAATTCCCGTCCCAGTTACTTATACAACAGTTAATGGTGGTTCAACTTGGAGTGCTCCCATTTTACCCTCCCCAGCATCCAGTGAAGATAGCGAGTTATTAGCAGTGTCTTGTAGCAATTCTGGACTTTGTACTGCTACTGGATATGTAACTATTGGTGGTGTGCTAAACAATCTTGCTTATACGAGTAATAATAGTGGCAGTACCTGGAGTGCCCCTATTCTACCTGCTATACCACAAGGATTTGATGGCAACACATTAAATGGAGTGTTCTGCGGTAATGATGGAATTCTTTGTTCTACTATTGGTTCTGGGCAAACTAATCCGTCAAACCTCTTTCCTTTCTCATATATTAGTATTAATGGGGGAAATAGCTGGAGTTCACCACTTTTACTCACCGTACCCGCCAATATCATCAACTCTAACCTTGCTGCAGTTTCTGGTAGTAAATAGGCAGTCTAATTCAGGTAACTTACTCAATGTAAGTTACCTTTTTTACAGAAAATAAATCATGAGGACGTTAGAAATACTTATGCGTGGTAATAGGGTACGATAAAAATTATTCGAGTTGTATCGCTACTTAGGGTAATTTTTACGCGTTTGACTAAAGTGTCAACTTTGGTATTCAAAGACATTGCCATAAAAATGGCGTCCCCAAGGGGGTTCGAACCCCTGTTACCGCCGTGAAAGGGCAGTGTCCTAGGCCGCTA
>NZ_MKTO01000026.1:0-21784 GCF_001897665.1 Legionella sp. 39-23
ATGTGCTTTATGATGGTGAGAGCGTTCATCTGATTGATTTTGATGAGCCAGTTTATCATTGGTATCTTGCCGATATTGCCAAACCATTTTTGGACTTATGCAATAAGCCATGGCCTCTTTGGAAATCACTGTTTGAATGGTTTATAGAAGGGTATAGACAAATCCGGTCATTGAGTTCAGACGAATTAAAAGAAATGAATCATTTTTCGCAAATGAAAAGCTTGGATATCTACCTCTGGTGTAAATACAACTGGTTTGAAGAAACAGCGCCCGGAGGAAAGCCACGCGATGAGTGGCTTCATGACTTGAAAACTATGGCATTAACTCCTTTGTTTTATGTGCCATAACCGATTAAGGCGATTTATATTGGGATGGGTAATGAATAATATCATGGATGCGCGATAGCTCATCGGTTGGATTCCGGTAGCCATGTGGTTGATTGGCATTAAAACGCAGTCCTTCACCTTTGGAAAGTGTTTTCCAGTAGCCACCTAACAAAATTTCAATGGTCCCATCCACAACAATGACATGCTCAATGACTCCATGTTTATGAGGAGGTGAAAGATGTTCGCATCCGGGCAATAACTCAATAACAAACAATTCAAAATGTAACTGCTCATCAAAAGGAAACAGTGGAAAAACTCGTATTTTTTCATCATCTGGATGCAAGGTTTCAGCATGTCCTGTCCTATAAATAGGAGTAGCTGAATTATCCAGGCTGTCTTCAATAAATGAGGAAAAGGACGTTTGAAAGCCACTTGCAATTTTCCATAAGGTAGAAATCGTTGGGCTTGACTCTTCTCGTTCAATTTGTCCAAGCATCGCTTTAGAAACACCCGTTTCAAGCGCTGTTTTATCTAAGCTCCAACCTCGCTCTTGTCTTAATGATTTTAGTGTTTTTGCAATACGATTTGAAATTTCTTGCATCATGACCCTTATTAAAAAAGCTTGTGCGTTTTAGCGCACAAGTATATACTGGTTTATTATGCGTTATAACGCACGAATTGTGAAGTAGATTGTGGAGGACTGTATGGTTGAACAACCTTTTAAAAACAAACTGGTTGCTGTGCTTAATAAGCGTATTGAGCCAGGAAAAGTGATGAATGCACTTGCTCATATGGCTATTGGTTTAGGCGCTGTAATTGGTAAAGAAGAACTGCGTTTAACCGATTATCGAGATGCAGATGGAGGCTCTCATCCTTATATTTCAGAAATACCTTTTATCATTCTTTGTGAAAACTCCAACAAAATTAGAATATTACGTCAGAATGCTTTAGCAAAATATGTTCTTTTTAATGATTTTACCGATACGATGACTGTGGGTACTTATCAAGAGCAAATTGAAAGAACGGCACAGGTTAAAGAGAACGAGCTGATTTATTATGGCATTGTCTTGTTTGGGGATTGGGACATAGTGACAGAGCTCACTAGAAAGTGTTCTTTGTGGCGATGATGGGATGGTGATAAATGATGAATAAAGAGAAAAAGTTAAGTAAAAGCGCGCAAATCATACAAGATTTTTTATCTCAAAAAGGGATATCGTGTGAGGTCAAGGAACTTGATTCGAGCACTCGCACGGCAAAAGATGCTGCTGATACTTTAAGATGTGTTGTTGCTCAAATTGTTAAATCATTACTATTTTGCACAGAAAAAACCAACAAGCCAGTATTAGTATTAGCAAGTGGTGTTAATCGTGTGAATGAGAGCTTGATTGTTAGTCTCATCAATGAACCTATTGGGAAAGCTGATGCAGATTTTACACGAGAAATCACTGGTTTTGCGATTGGTGGGGTTCCTCCCGTTGGCCATAAAAACGTTATTGATACTGTTCTTATTGATGAAGATTTGTTATGCCATGAAGTTCTTTGGGCTGCAGCAGGAACGCCCAATGCAGTGTTTTCATTATCTCCTGAAACATTGAAACAGCTAACAAATGGGATGGTGGTAAAGATTAGAGAGTAAGTCATGCAAAAAATATTCTGGGATAATCCCTATCAACGCCAATTAATGACTAAAGTGGTGTCAGTCAATGAGAATCGACTACTTTTTGCAGAGACTATTGGTTTTTCGTTTTCCGGTGGTCAGGAAAGTGATACAGTCCGCGTGAACGGCCTGATGGTCACTCATTCTGAAATAGAAGATCACTTGATTTATTATACATTACCTGCGGAGCATGGACTTTCTAAAGGCGATGTTGTCCTTATGGAAATTGACTTTGTTCGTCGTTATAAATTGATGCGCCTTCATTTTGCTGCTGAATTAATCTTAGAGCTTGTCCAAAAAATGCTGCCCGTTGAAAAAATAGGTGCGCATATTGCTGAGCATAAGGCTAGAATCGATTTTAGCTATCAGCACAATATCTCGGATATCTTTGACTCTCTTTTGTTTGAATACAATCAAATTATTGCAACAGATAGGCTTATTCGTACTGGGTTTTCTGATGAGAAAAGTCAAAGACGTTATTGGGAAATCGAAGGATTTTCTAAGGTTTCTTGTGGTGGAACACATGTCAAATCGACCGCTGAAGTGGGTTATATTACGTTAAAAAGGGCTAATGTGGGTAAAGGTAAAGAACGAATTGAAATTTATCTGGTACAATAAATTCAGCTTGAAAATAAAGTGTCTTAATTAAAAAAGTAGCCCAATACTAGGGGAGTTATGAGTGAATGCAGAAGAAATTACAGTTTTAAATGATTTAAAAAACGATATAAATCAATTGCTGGGATTTCATGAAGAAACACCAAGGATTAATTATGGTCCTTGTGGCGCGTTTGCTAAATTATTTTTTGATGCTTGGAATGGCCGATTTCAGGATAAAGTGCATATTGTTTTTGTGATGATGACATCCCATGAAGAGTGCTGGCACATTGCGTTGCGCATGCCTTCAGGAGAACTTTATGATGGAGGAGTTGGCCTTCATTGTGAAGAAACTTATGGAGAAGGTTATTTGTTTGACGACATGATCGAATATGATCATGAACGTTTGGAAAAATGGTCTTATGGTCTTGAACGTGATTATCCACGTTTTTGTCCTGATTTTAATAAACAAGTGGTGAATTCATTGATTATTCATCATCTAGATCGATTGCGATCTCAAGAACGTTGACTTAAGGGGCTATTCACCCCAAAAAGCAATTCAAAAATTAAGTAATAAGCATTACTCAAAACTGCGTTTTGTATTTTTTGACTGGATCTGTTTCTCGTGGGGAAGGAACGCATGGTCAGATATTTGATGAGGATATCGCTATGAAACAAGAACACCAACTAATTTATGAGCTAGAGACTTCTCTCTTAAATCCGAAAACGAGAAAATCGATTACCCAACTGAAGCAACTGATTGCTGATGAATTTATCGAGTATGGGTCCTCTGGTTCAATTTACAATAAGAACGACCTACTTGATTCTCTTCCAGAAGAAGAGTCACGAAGCTATATGGTTAATGATTTTTCAGTATTAGAGGTGTCGCCCGAAGTCATGTTGGCAACTTATAAGGTTACTGTTGCCTCAAAAAGTTCCTTACGTTCTTCGCTCTGGCAATACAAGCATAATCGTTGGCAAATGGTGTTTCATCAAGGCACGCCTTGCCAAGAGGAATAATTCATTTTTACAGGTATTAAGATGATAACAATAGCCTATCTAAAACATCACTCCGATTGCATTCCAGAGCTTGCTAAGATTTGGCATGAAGTATTAGGAAAAATTTGGGTTCCTGATGTGCCCACTTCGCGTGTAGAAGAAAATTTACGAAATCATTTAAACATAGAGCAGTTACCGCTCACTGTTGTTGCTTTAGATGAAGGAAAACCTGTTGGGATGTGCTCTTTACGCGTGAGTGATGGGATCCGTCCTGAATTAACTCCATGGCTAGGCTCGTTAGTGGTAGCGCCAGGACATCAAAAACAAGGTATTGCAAGGCAGCTTATTCTTCGAGTAAAAGAAGAAGCTCAAACATTAGGGTTTAAAAATCTTTATCTTTTTGCTTTTGATCCTACCATTCCAGAATATTACAGTCGTCTTGGTTGGCGCACTATTGGCATGGACGAATTTAAAGGACATCCTGTCACCGTCATGGAGATAATATTGTGAAGATAAGACAATTGTTGGATGCGGATTGGAATATATGGAAAGAAATACGTTTAGAGGCTCTGACCAACTCACCAGAAAGCTTCGGCTCTTCTTATGACGAGGAAGCGTTTATGTCCGATACTGATTTTCAAAATGGATTAAGTAAAGGATATGTATTAGGTGCCTTTGTTAATGATTTATTAGTGTCTTGTGCTGGATTCTATATGCTTAATTCACTTAAAACCAAACATCGTGGTGTACTTTGGGGTATGTATACACGTCCTAAATACAGAGGGAAAGGTATTGCAACAGCATTAATTCAGGCTCTGATCCAGCATGCAAAAATCTGCGTTACTCAATTACATCTAACCTGTGTAACAAATAATTTTGTGGCCCGCGATTTTTATCAAAAGCAAGGATTTCGAATATATGGTACCGAACCTAATGCGCTTAAAATTAATGATAGTTTCTATGACGAATATTTAATGGTATTGGATTTTAAAGAGGAACCCATGAAAAAACTGGATACCTATCAGAACCTTTGTACTGAAGTATATGATTTAAGTAAACCTAATGCACCACAAGATGCCTACTCATTCTACCGAAGCTATGCTGTAGAGGCTAAGGGCCCCATTTTAGAGCCTATGTGCGGCACAGGTCGATTTTTATTGCCTTTGGTTGAAGAAGGATTTGATGTTCAGGGCTTTGATGCAAGTCAACCGATGCTTGAACGACTGCATGCAAAAGCAAGGAGCAAAAATCTTAATCCAAAAGTCTGGCCTGGTTTTATTGAAGATTTAAATCAACCTGAAAAATACTCTCTGATTTTTATACCCAGTGGTTCATTTTGTCTCATTACTGAAAAAGCGGCTATTCAAAAAGCATTAAAAATCATTTATGAGCACCTAGAAGATAAAGGAATTTTTGTATTTGAAATAGAAACACTTCATGCGGTTCCTAATGAATTAGGTATATGGAGAGGTTCAAGATGGCCCAAAGAAGATGGAACGCTTATCGTACTCAGTCAATTAGCTATGCTCAATGAAGAGGTTTGTTACTCTATCGGCAAATACGAGTTGATTGATAACAACTGTGTGATTCAAACAGAGGTTGAGGAATATAAAATTCGCATTTATCAAGACCCTTCTTTCTTGCACAATTTGCTTACTGAGGTTGGTTTTAGCAAGGTACAGATAGTTAAAGGATTTGAACGAAACGCATCACCTGATGAAAAAGACGACAGTATTGTTTTTGAATGCAGAAAATAATTGAGGTAATAAATGAAGATTCTATGTCCAGCACCACTGCAAAAAGGAGATATCGTAGGGCTTATTTCTCCGTCGAGCCCTATTATGGAACAGGATATAGAAGCGGGAGTTCATTTATTAAAGTCGCATGGATTTAAGGTAAAGTATGCAAAGCATATGCTTGCATCAGAACGATTTTTAGCTGGAAAAGACAGTGATCGTGCAAATGATGTGATGGATTTCTTTAAAGATTCTGAAGTGAAAGCAATTATTGCAACCCGAGGCGGACAAGGTTCACAACGTCTTTTACCTTTTTTAGACTATGAATTAATTAAGAGAAACCCAAAACAATTATTCGGGTTTAGTGATACCACCGCGTTACAATTAGGCCTATTTAAAAACAGTGGATTAGTAAGTTATACAGGATTTACTTTGACTATTCATTTAAGTAACCAGGTTAAAAAAACATTACTTTCCTCTTTATTAGGCCAAGAATACATAATTTCCAAAGGAATAAAGGTTCATGCAGGTGTTAGTCGAGGCCCTTTACTTGGTGGAAATTTAACTCTGATGACTAATTTAATGGGCACACCTTATCTGCCTAGTTTTAAAGAAAGTATTTTGTTGGTAGAAGACGTTGGTGTCGAGCCCTATAATATTGATGGCATGCTCTCCCAACTAGATTTAGCAGGAATTTTTGATGAAGTTTCTGGGGTTATTTTTGGTACATTTGAACACTGTAAAAGTAAGAAATCGAATCAGCACGATGGTACGGTAGAAGATGTAATCAATGAATGGGCTTCAAAATTGAAAGTACCTTGCATTAAAGAGTTTCCCTATGGGCACGGTAAGCAAAATTGCATTCTTCCAATTGGCAAAGTGGTTATTTTAGATGCAGATAATACTTGCGTTACAATTCAAATTTAAAAAAAGAAATAACCACTACTGATGAGAACATTGTTTTAATAGAGGCATAAATGAATACACAAGAAATACCCAAAGAGTATCAACATATCTCTCCAGCAGGTGCTGAAGTTCGATTGCTGATGAATAATCATTTAGGTGGAATGGCTCACTGTACTTTAAAGGCGGGAACGATTTCCAAGGCAGTTCGACATAAAACGGTATCTGAATTTTGGCATGTCCTTTCTGGGAAAGGTGCACTTTGGCGTAAATTAAATAACGAAGAGAGCATTACTCCTTTAACCGCTGGAGTCAGCATTGATATTCCCTTGGGAGCACATTTTCAATATCGAAGTGATGCAGCAGACTTGGTGTTTATTTGCGTTACTATGCCACCATGGTCAGGCAGTGATGAGGCAAGTTATGTTGAGCATGGTGCCTGGCTTCCTACAGTGGAATAAATGAGATGACTTTAAAATTATCGTTTTTAGAAAACCCAGATCCGGATGATGTTCAAATATTAACAAATGGGATTAAGGCGTATGCCAAACAAGAAAGAGGCTTCGAATCTTTAGATTTCTTTGCATGCTTTATTCGTGATGCAGACAATAGCATTGTGGGTGGTTGTAGTGGCGGAACACTCTATGGAGGTCTTCATGTCGATAATCTTTGGGTGAGTGAATCCATCAGACATCAAGGATGGGGAACAAAACTCATGCAAAAGGCATTGAAGTATGGTAGTGAGAAAGACTGCGCTTTTGCAACAGTTAACACTATGGATTGGGAGGCAATAGAATTTTATAAAAAATTAGGGTTCAAACTTGAATTTGAGCGGCATGGATTTCAAAAAAATTCTATTTTTTATTTTTTGCGTAAAGAATTTCAAGAAACAACAGACATCGGGCTCTTAAATGGTGATTCAGTCTCAAGCTTAAGTCAAAGCATAAAATCGCATGGATCAGAATCTTTAGTGAGAGAAGAGGTTGTCTCAATAAACAATACGCCTCATTTTAAGTGGGGAAAAAATTGTGATGGATGGTGGTTAAAAAATGATGGTCAGTTTAGTGTTATTTATGAAACGATGCCTCCCGGTTGTTGTGAGGTAAAGCATTATCATCGGGAAACAGAACAGTTTTTTTATTGTTTACAGGGACAATTGGTTATTGAGTTTGAAGATTATAAACAAGTGTTGCAAGAACAGGAAGGAATAAGTATTAAAGCAAGGGTAGCCCATCAAGTGAAAAACAGTTCCGGAAATTTGG
Source organism: Legionella sp. 39-23 (assembly GCF_001897665.1). Taxonomy (NCBI): domain Bacteria; kingdom Pseudomonadati; phylum Pseudomonadota; class Gammaproteobacteria; order Legionellales; family Legionellaceae; genus Legionella; species Legionella sp. 39-23. The sequence goes on from NZ_MKTO01000026.1 coordinate 7,478, forward strand.
TTTCTTTTTTGGTGATTTCATCTCCTAATCTATCGGGGGATAGAGTGAACCTGGAATCCTAAAATGTCCGTTGAATTGATTATCCGCAAAGCAATAATTGATGATGCTCAACATCTTCACCCTTTAATGGAGCAATTAGGCTATCCGCAATCGCCTGATGAGTTGCAAAGACGACTTGAGCTATTTACTAATGAACTGCATTACGGTGTTCTTCTTGCGGAAATTGCTGGAAAAGTTGTTGGTTGGATTGCTTGGTCTAAGAGTTATCTTTTTGTTTCCGAAACAACAAGATTTCATATTGAAGGCCTTGTGGTCGACCAAGGATATCGTAATCAAGGAATAGGTAAAAAGCTTATGATTACTGTTGAGGAATTTGCCAGGCAGTTTAGTCCCTGTATTGTTGATTTGACATCGGGACTTAGGCGAGCCAAAGAGGGCTCTCATGATTTTTACAAATCACTTGGATATCAGAATGAAGGACATATGGCAAAACTGTATTTAAGGAAAGTACTGTGAACATCAAAGAATTACAATCTGCTTTAAAAATTGAGACAGCAACATTAGATGATTATCCTACTATCCAAAACATGGCACGATTTTATGTATATGAGCTCTCGCGTGACTGCGGTTTTATTTCAGATGATTGGGCTTTGCCTTCCGATGGCCTTTATGAAAGCTTCGATTTTAAAAATTACTTTGAAGAGCCGACAAGAAAAGCCTTTCTGATTAAAGTAGGCAATGAATTAGCAGGTTTTGCCCTATTAAATCAAGATGGAATTTACCCAGATACTATGTGGAATATGGGCGAGTTTTTCATTACTGCAAAGTTTCAAGGCAAAGGTTTAGGTTTTTTGGTTTCCTCTGAACTTTGGAACATGCATCCAGGCTTATGGGAAATTTCTGTGATTCCGGAAAATAAGCCAGCGCTTAACTTTTGGCGCAAAACTATTGCAAAAATTACAATGGGTAATTTCCAGGAAGAAATTAGAACAGTCAATTATGATCCACATCAGCCTCAGCGAGTTATTTTTCGTTTTGATAGTAATGTACAGAATGTAGGGGAACCTTTAGAAAGCAAGAAAGAATATCAAATCCAATTTGTTGATGAGCTTGATGAGACAACAGAAAACCGAATGACAAAGGGATTTGTTGCCTATGAGGCTCAGCATGGTATCGACGTCAATTATCGATGTTTTTCAGTGACTATTTCTTCTGCCCAAGGAGAAGTTTTTGGGGTGATTAATGCCTATACAGCATTTTCTGAAATTTATGTGGATGATATTTGGGTAGATAGCGCTTATCGTGGTAAAGGGTATGGTAAGCAGTTATTGCTTGCTCTTGAACATCACTTCAAAGGCCAGGGATTTAATAATATCAATTTAGTGACTAGTGCATTTCAAGCGCCAGAATTTTATAAGAAATGCGGTTTTACAGCAGAATTTACGAGAATCAATAAAAAAAATCCCAAGTTAAGCAAAACATTTTTTGTTAAATTTTTTAATGAAGAGTTAGAAACACAAGGCATTCTTAAGGCGGTTCATAGTGAATAGAAGTCAACTAGAAACAATCTGTAAAAAATTAAAGATAAACCAACCTTGTGACTTGCCTCAAAGAGTCTATGGCGGTCTTTTACATAAAATGTGGTATCTGGAGTGCAATGGCTCGCAGTTTGCTGTAAAACAACTCAATAGCAGGATCCAATTGACTGAAGAAGTTAAATCCCAATATGAATTGACAGAAGAGATAGCCTTCCTATTTTCCAAGCATACGATACCTGCAATCCATGCTCTAAAAATAGAAAATAATTATTTAATCCTTTCGGAAGATGAAGCTTTTCTTGTTTATCCTTGGATAGCAGCAAAAGCATTAGATAAAGACGCTATATCTGAGGTGCATGCACTTAAAATAGCTGCCTTTTTGGCAAAAATTCATTGTATTAATCTTAATGTCCCTGAACTAAGCGCTCAAGAATTTGATATTCATACCAATGAAAAAATTAGTGTGTTAATAGACCAGTCAGCAAGCCAAAATTTGGTGTTTAAAGAGCAATTAAAAAGTAATCAACGAATTATAATTGAGCTTAATGAGCTCTATCAAAAAGTAATACCTATTTTACAAAGTAGTAGTGTAGTAAGCCATGGCGATCTGGATCAAAAAAATGTTTTATGGGATAAAAATGATACTCCATTTCTCATCGATTGGGAGTCTGCGCGAAAACTTAATCCTACTTATGAAATAGTCAATTGTGCTCTTGATTGGAGTGGAATTACTACCCCACTGTTTCATAAGCCTTTGTTTATAAAAATGCTAAAAACATATGCATTTTCTGGAATAACAATAGATCACGAGCATTTGGAAGCCGCCTTTTATGGTGTTCTTGGTAATTGGATCAATTGGCTTGTATATAATATAGAGCGTTCTTTTAGCTCTGATAAAGAGCAACAAGATATTAGTATTGAACAGGTTCTTCAGGTTTTGCCTACTATTATTCAAGTCAAGGCGAGTATTACAGAATTAACTCAATTAGTAACACGTGAATTAAGAATAAACTGTTAACTTTATTCAACTTTGATTACCATATCGCACGAAATTAACTTAAGTTTCAAGGAATGCTTCATGATGAATATCAACAATAATAAAGCTGCGTTAGTGACCGGAGCCAGCCATGGAATTGGTCTTGAGCTCGCTAAAATTCTTTTAGGTGACGGTTGGGTTGTCTATGGAACAGGTCGGGATGTGAGCAGCTTAGAGGATACTAAAGCGCTATTTCCTCGTTTTGTTCCCATTCAATCGGATTTTACCCGCAATAGTGATATTGAACAGGTTGCAAAAATTATTAATGAATCTGAGATACCGCTTCATCTTTTAGTTCATAATGCAGGAATGAAAAGCCCTCCACGTCCGTTAACTGAATATGATTGTGACAGTATTGACGCAGTGTTCCAGGTTAATTTATTAGCTCCCATGAAACTAACAGCACTTCTCGCGGTAGGGATGCCTGAGAAGTCTCGGATTTTATTTGTTACATCAAGAGCAGCCACTTTGAAACTTAAAGAAAGTTCAACATACTGTGCCAGTAAAGCGGGTTTGGATGAAGTAACTGCTATTGTGAGAAAAGAGTTAGCCGAGAAAAATATCGGTGTGTCTTGTGTTATTCCAGGGGAAGTGGATACAAGAATTCAAAAAATTTTAAGAGAAACGACTTCATTTCATTTACATAAAATGTTTGATGAGGCTTATCAGTCCGGTCACTTAATAAGTCCAGAAACTTGCGCGGAATTCCTTAAATGGTTTCTTTGCGACTTATCTTTTGATGAATATAAGCAAAGCAATATGCCCGTTTCCATCTATGAAGAATGGCATCATTCATTCTGGCTTAGAGATAGGAATCAGCTACCTCCCTTTCCTTTCTAATTCATTTATGAATTTTTACGATCAGTTCCAATAAAAGATCAACTTTGGAGAATAGATGCTTCGTTTGTTCTGTTCTTTTTCAAGGCATATTTCTCTTATAGGGGGATATACCTTCACTCTTTCTTCAATTGTTTTCTCAAATAGATCCGATCATGTCCTTCTAAGTAATTGTTAATTGTTCCTAAATGCTGATAGCCTTGTTTTAAATAAAACCCTTCTGCCTGAAAAGAAAAAGTATCTAATGTTGATGCTGGAATTCCTCGTTTAATTGCTTCGACTTCAACGTTGCGTAATATCTCAGCACCAATACCAAGACCACGGTATCCTTCATTAACCCAGAGGACATCAACGTATATTGAGCTTTTATGAGCATATACAATAGCACCGCCAATAATAGTACCTTCGTTATCTTTCACATAGATTGAGTAACGCTCTGGTTTGGTTCCTGTAAAAGGAGCATTAAAATTTACTATCCCATCACGAATAATTTTATCTTTCTGTTCTAGTAGCTTGGTGTCCATAACAAGCTCTAGTTGGTAATTTGCCGCTTGATTCATGAGTTATATCTTTCTAAAATTAGTTTGAATACAATAAGTCATTGATAACTTCCATAGTAATTTCGGGTAGTTTTTGCGTTTGATCAATACTCTCTTGAATGGTTATAACCGCTTTTTTAATTTCATCGGGTAGCATCTCAGATGGCGCATTGTCACCTGGCCAAGAAGCATCTCGAGTCGCTTTATCTGGCCAACGAGAATAGGCAAGCCACATACCATCGTTAGTTTTATGCAGGCAAGAACCTAACGCTCCGCGATATTGTACAAAATAGGAAGCGACCTGATGCCAGGCCTTTTGATACTCCATCTCAAGCTCAGGCTTAATAAAGGCTCGGTAAATAACAGCAAAACATTTTTTGGAAAGTCGTTTAAATTGTTCTAGTGCTTCTTCAGGTGTTAAATCTTGGTTCGCTAAAACCTCTTCAGCTTTGAATATATTTATACCTTTGGGAATTGAAAATTGGGAAGTAAAGTACATCTGATCTAGGCCTATTCCAAAAGCACAATCCTTATAGCCGAGCACACGAAAATAATTAATTGGTTTCTGGTTTTTATTAGCTAAGACGTAGTTTTTGAATTTGGGATTATAAAACCCATAAGTCATATAATAATGAATACCTTGATTTTCAAGATATTGAATGATGTGAACCAAGTTTTTGTGTAGTTTTTCAGGTGAGTAAAGTTCAGTATACATCCCAGCTTTTTCAAACGTTGAGTGTTCATTCTCTGGATAAGGAGGATTCAGCGCCACAAAATCACCAGGTGTTGCGATCGAAATCACGTCCATAAAATCACCACTTCTGAATGAAACTTGATTCACATTCAGAAGGTTAGATACTCGGTCAATCTCACTCAAGAACATTTCCAACGACAAATTCGCATGTTCAAGAAATCGATTGGAATTTTTTCCTTCAAATAATTCACCTTCGCGATAGATAATATTCAGTTCTTTATCATAAAAAAGAATTCCTCCCCATGAATGATTGATGATAAAGGGGAGCAATAATGGTTTTTCCTCATCAGTTGTCTGGTTGTAATTCTCAAGCGCTTCAAGGAAAAAATCTTTCTTTGATAAGGAGACATCATATTTTTCTACTAACGCAGCATAAGAGGTTTTAACAAGCGTAGGATTGTCTCTAATTAATTGAAGTGTATTGATCAGAATTTTATTGCTGTCATTGACAATATATTCTTCTGCAAGGCCAATCTCCATTGCAGCCAAACTCCAAGAAGCAGAACCTGAAAAAGGCTCAATAGCTTTCTTGTATTTTTGGCCTTTATTATTCGCCAATAATACAGAGAAATGTTCATTCAACCAGCTAGTATCAGGGGACATATGTCCTGTTAAATCTGGAAGAGAGAGGTACCTATTTCCGAGATAGTGGAGTGGTCCCCCATGATTTTGATTTAATTGAATAGAATTTGGACTCATGATAACCACTATGCAGTAAATATAACTATGAAGCGGCACATCTTAACATGAAACAAACAATTTCTTTATTCTCTGAAATAAAATAGCTATTGACCCTCACGTTGCGTGATAGCTTAGAATCATCAATTAAGGAGATGATGCTTATGAAATATTATCAAATTAAAGAAATCAGCCAAATGACCTCTCTTTCAATTCGGTCATTGCAATACTACGATGAAGTAGGTTTGTTAAAACCAACAAAGCGCTCTGATTCTGGCTATCGTTTGTATTCTGAAACTGATTTACTCATTTTACAACAAATTATCACCTTAAAATTCCTTGGGTTCTCTTTATCTACTATCAAAGAAATCCTTGGGAATCCAAACTTTAATCTGGCTGCATCAATGAGCCTTCAAGCACGCGAACTGAGCGAAAAGGCTAATAAAATAAATGAAGCAGCCTCTTTGTTAACGTATATTGCCAGTCAACTGGAAATAAACCAGCCAATCAATTGGCAAAGTAGTGCAAAAATTATTGAAATATTGGAGTTAAATACTATGAGCGATGCTGTATTAAAAAAATATCAATCCGTTATTGAATCAGAGTTAGGTAAAAAATCAGACTATGATTCTACCTATAATCCCAATCGACTTTATCCTATTCCCAGAGCAGGTAAGCGACAAGAAATTGGCATTGATCCTGCCCATCCTCCTTTTGTGGGTTTTGACTGCTGGAATCATTATGAAGTCTCTTGGCTCAACGAAAAAGGTAAACCGATGGTTGGGGTTGGTGAAATTTTTTATGATTGTAACTCGCCCAAACTCATCGAATCCAAGTCATTAAAACTTTATTTTAATTCATTCAATAATACCAAAATAAAAAGTATTAGTGAGTTAGAAAATACAATAAAAAATGATTTAGAAGCACGTATAGAAGCTCCAGTTTCAGTTAAAATTTATCTTTTGGAACAAGCAAAACACTACGCTGTATCACAAATACCGAAAGGTGAGTGCATTGACCATCTCGATGTTGAATGCTCTGTCTATTTGGTTGAGCCATCATTTCTTAGTGTTCAAAACGAGTTAGTGGAAGAAAGATTGTATTCTAACCTATTAAAATCAAATTGCTTGGTGACTAATCAACCGGATTGGGGAAGCATACAAATAGCGTATAAAGGGAAAAAGATTAATCGAGAAGGCTTATTAAAATACCTTGTTTCCTTTAGAAATCATAACGAGTTTCATGAGCAATGTATTGAACGGATTTTTGTGGATATTATGAACTGTTGTAAACCGGAAGTATTATCAATCCATGGACGTTATACTCGGCGAGGAGGATTGGATATTAACCCCTATCGCTCCACAGAAAATAGTCCTTTTGGTAGAGAAAATATTCGGTTGGTCCGGCAATAATAGTGCTTTATTGTTCTATCCAAACTCTTAATTTTCCAGCAAATCGACCTTGTCGACGCAGTGTTATTGATGCGATGGGGTCGATGCTTTTAATTAGGCGATACTCGCCCAACACAGCATGAATAGCCCAACATTGTTCAATAATTGCAATGATCTCAAACAAATGCGCAGAGGACTCTATCGAGAGCCAGTTTTTAAAACAATCCTCCTGTAATTTCTTATATTGATTGCTTGGTAGTTTTAAATGTTCTGTTGCCCGATACAAACAATTAACGAATGAGAAAAAAGGATGAGTAATAACAACTTCCCCTAAATCAATCAGCGTGGTTTGATGAGTATTGGGATTCACTAAGATATTTTTATCATGAAAATCGGCATGGCCAAAAGTATCAGGCACTTTGAAACTGGCTAATTGGTCACAAAGGATTTGTACTTTATTCTCTAAATTTTTTAATTGGTTTAATTCTTTTTGAGTTAATCCATCGCCGATTAATAACTCTTCTTCATTCATTAATTGGTTATAAAGTCTTGGCAATTGTTGCAGGCGCCAATCAGGAACGCCTAAATCAAGAAGCAGGTTTATTTTATCTGCTGAGTCTATTTGCAGCTTTGTGTAATGATGCATCGTATCAATTAAAAGATTAGGTCTAAATTCCTGTTTAAAGACATCATGCAAAGGAATGCCAGCATCTTGCATTAAAAAACAGTGATGCTCCTGATTATGAGCCAAGATTTGCGGAACAGGAGCATTGAATTGTTGCTGCAATAGCAAAATGACGTTGGCTTCTAATGACAATGCAGCAGGCACCTTCTTCAAATAAACCGATCCAAAGTTGGTTTGAAAGCGACACACTTCTGACCAGGCTGTATCGAGAATTATTTCGGGCGTGATGGGTTCAATTTGAAATCCTAAATTGTTTAAGGCACTAAGTGCCCATTCTATGTGGGGATCCTTCATGATAGTTGCCTATGATCCTCGATCACTTCATGAATCGTGCGCAATGCCCTTTTTGCTTCAAAATTCATCTCCGTTTGTTGATTCACAAGATACATCATTGCTTTCCATAAAGCCCAGGCGCGTCCTCGTTCCCAAGTCTTTGAGTCAAGTTCTAGTGTTTCTAGAAAAATGCTCCGACTTTTTCCTTCAAATAATGTCCAGGCAATAGCAAGATCGCAGGCAGGATCACCGATTGCAAGTTGGCCAAAATCAATCACTGCACTTAATTTTCCTTGAGAAAGTAACAAATTACCAACACTCACATCACCATGGACCCATACTGGTGGATTCTGCCAAGAGGTGGTGAGTCCTTTTTCCCAAACTTGCGTTGCAGCATGAAAATCTATATGGTTCTTCAAGTCTTCAATGGCTTTGCGCGTTTCTGAATCATAAACGGCTAAATCACCGCCACGATAGAAACTTTGGGGCCCAGCAAGAGGACCACCTATTGAATTGATACTCTGGAGCGTTTTAAGAAATAAAGCTAAATCATGTGCAAATTCAGGTAAATCATTAATGGGAGTAACTGCTGCCGTTTCTCCAGGAAGCCACTGATTAATGGACCACTTCCAAGGATACAGGGTACTGGGTTTTCCCATCGCAAGAGGTGCGGGTATAGGAAGAGGAAGATATGGGGCCAATTGGGGTAACCATGTTTGCTCTTTTTCCACTTGTCCAGCGTATTCGGCGCTACTTGGCATACGAATGAGCATTTCGGTACCTAAATGAAAGGTTCTATTGTCCCAACCACTATTGTTTACAGCTTGAATAGGCAGATGACTCCACCGTGGAAATTGCTGAGCAATGAGCTCGCGCACTAAGTTTTCAGTAATATTCATTTTTTCATGGGGTTGTGTATTTGTCATTGGTACACCATAAAATCGATATTCTACTTCATCAAGCAACTTGCCTGATTCACTTGTTTTGATGTATTCATCTTGAATGATGCCACCTATTTTTTCGGCAAGTTTGCGACTTGGAATATTATGTCTGACAACTGGATATTTTAGATAATCATAAGCAAGATTAGTTTCAGCCCATGTTTTTAATAAATTCATTGCTTCAAAACCATAGTGAAATCCATGAGCACTTTTCTTTAACCAAATACCCAATTCGGGTGTTTTCGTATTTGCTTGGTGCAGGCAGGCATATCCTAAAAAATCCCGGTTTTCTTCGTTTAAAATGACTAATGCGATTTCAGTACCTTCCTGCATTTTGATTTGTTGTTCAGAAATATGCTGATTAATTTCTTCTTGAGTTTTCGGAGCACTTGGCCACATATGTTCTGTAATTTCTGCGGTAAATTCTTTGCATAAATCTTCGGCATATTTTAGTGAAATAGGGATTAACTGAAGTCGTTCGGATTTTAGGGCGAGATGCAGATAGTTAGGCATAGAATATTTACTCTTAGAAATTATTATCAATGTTTTGCTTGTTATCTTATCAATCAGTGTACTCTCAAGAGAATGCTTGGAAGAAAAAAATACTGCTATTTTTCCCAAAATTAATTCTTCTGTTAGATTAGAATAATAATTTTATACTCGGTACTCACGTAGTTCTACGTATTGATGCATCTTATGGTCTATTTGTATAATTATTATATTATTTGTGGTTAGGAGAAAGTAAGAATGAATCAACCTCAACGAATTTTTATTGTTGGTCATCATGGTGCGGGTAAAGGATTATTAGCAAAGTCCGTGGCACAATTATTAGGGTGGCAATTTGTTGATGCAGATTTTGGGTTAGAATCTCATGTTGGACGACATTTGTCTGAGATACTCGGAAGCCTTGGGAGCGATGCTTTTTATGATTGTCAGTTTGATATATTAAGCTCTCTTTGCATCCAAGAGAATATTGTTGTGACAACCGATTCCAGTGTGGTTTTGTCTTTAAAAAATCGTCAATTATTGCGCAATGAAATGACCGTATTTTTGGATGTGAGCACTCCAGTCCAGATCGATCGGACTGCACGAAATGCCACAAGTTTATTACCTATACCAAGTTTGAGCAATTTTTTTGACCGATTACATGATGAGCGAGATAATTTATATAAAGAGGTTGCTACATTCACTATTCATGGTGATGATGGAAAATTAGAAGAGCATACGCGTTGTATTGTGACGGCTGTGGTGGGGAATGAAGAAATGTTACCTCAAAAAAACCTAAAATCAATTTTGGAGAAAAAGGATTTCACCATATACCATAAAGAATCCCACACAAAAGTTGAGCTATCTGAACAACAAGCCATATACCTGAAGTTGTTGGCACAAGGTAAAACAGCTAAAGAAATTGCCCGTGAAACTCATGTTTCTTACAGGACAGTTGAAGGAATGATTGCTAAATTAATGGACTCTTTAGGATGTTCTTCCAGTAAAGAGTTAATTGCTTTATTTCATGAACAACCGTGAGTCTAAATTGATTCGATTGGCTTAGCTAATAAATAATTTTTTCGCGTTGTTGGCGTCAATCGTTCAATGGCGTAGCGCAGCATGGTTCTTGGCATTCGATAAGCATGGCTATCTAAAAATTCGATGAGGATAGCTTGGTTGCGCTTTCCTACTTCTCGTAACATCCAACCTATATATGGACCTATCCTGTTTTGCAAATGAATAAATAGATCTAATTAGAATAATGACTGCGTCTATATATTCGACCTCTATGAGCAATAAAAAAAAATACTCGGGCCTTGATGAAATGAGCGCTTTCACTCCTCTCTACGTAACGACTTTTTAACAGTCGGCAGGTTGGTCAGGTTTTGAGAAAGCCGGTCTTACCTAATTATCATCTATCATTCACTTTGCGTCACACGGTACTAACACATTGTACTTCTTAACTGTTTGTTGCCTTTTTTATTTATCAAAATACGTTACTTGTTATCCACAAGTCCATAGGTATCGTAGCCCTTCAACTTTGCGAAGATACCTGTAGACCCTGTGGGTAACAAGTACCACCTTATCAGGATTTAACATGATGCATATCTCCTGTAGCATTATAAGGCATACCACTTTGCAAAATGGCCCAGGCCATTCGTGCAATCCGATTAGCTACTGCCACCGAAACGACATTATAGGGTTTGGTTAGCAGTAATTTTTGTATCCAAATACTTCTTTTATCTGTTTTCTTTTGAGCGCTATTTACTACCGCTCGACCACCATGAATCAGCAACGCTTTAAGTATTCGATTACCCATTTGGATAATCCCTCCAAGTCGTTGTTTGTCTCCACTCGAATATTGTTTGGGGACAAGGCCTATGCTGGCAGCCATTTGACGTCCGTTTTTATAATGACTTCCGTTGCCCACAGCGGCATACAAAGAAGACGCTACAATCGGACCAATACCGGGTATGGTTTGTAGTAATTGACAATATTCATTGTTGTCACACAGTAATTTTATTTTTTTACTATAGAGCTCTATTCGTTTACTTAGCTCTTTAAACTCTTCATAAACATCTGACAAACATTCTTTTAATACTACAGAAATAGACTCATTATTTTTTTCTAATAACTCAGCTAACGTCACTTTTAGCGGCTGCATTCCTTTACTAATTACAATCCCATATTCTAATAACAGTCCTCTAATTTGATTACTTAAAGAGATTCGATTACTTACTAATCTATCTCTCAATCGATTAATACTTTGTAAATCTTGTTGCTCCAAGGTTTTTATTGCCACAAATTCTGTTTTAGGCCGTGTTCCTGCCTCTATAATCCCTTGGGTGTCCTTATAATCATTCTTATGATGACCAATATAGGGAGTTACATGTTGAGGGCTAATTAATTTTACCTCATGACCTAACTTTGTTAGCGTACGGCCCCAATGGTTCGACGTACCACACGCCTCCATTAATATCAGGCAAGGCTTTAATTTTGTCGCTATTGTTGCTAACCCTTGCGGAGATACCCGCTTTTTAAAAACCTCTTTATGATGTTTATCTACTCCAATTAATTGAAGGGTATTTTTTGCCAAATCTATTCCTAATACTGTAATATCTTTCATGGACCTTCCTCCTTTGATTAATTATGCTCACACATATTAATCATGGCTCATAGAAGCCGATTATGGGGAGGATAGGTCCATTTCATTACGGCCTTATGAATTAAATCATGATTGTCAAATAGCAGTTTTTCTGCAAGTTTAAGCGTGCAGTCAAAATGATTATTTCGAATAAAATACCAAGTGGCGACTATGGCGATACGTTTTTCCCAAAGGTTAGTACTTTCTGTAAGGGTGAAAAGGAGTGTTTTGTCCTTATCTAATAAATGCGCCCCAACAATCCAATGGGCTGAAGCATCAACCAAATTCCAGTTATTAATCTGATTGATATGAGTTAAATAAAATTGAAAAATCGTTTGTTTTAGCTCTGTATCTCCTTTTTGATAATGGATTACTAAAATTAATAGCGCTAATAAGCGTTCTTCATTAATGGGCGAATACAACAATTCTTGTAATGAAGAAAAGGGTAGTAATTTTTGATAACGTTTAGTGACTTTTCTTAAATTAGGGACGTTAACACCTATAAATTGGTCATGCTCTGCATAATCTCCTGGTCCTGTTTTATAATAGATTGCTTTTGGCTGCGAATCAGGCTTTTTGAGTAACTCGAGCTCGCTTCTAAGTGTTTTGAGTGCATCTATCATTTCAGCTGTATTTAGGGTTGCTGTCATAGTTAATGTCTTATGTTGGTTATTTAATGCCTATGTATACTGCACTTTCATGAGGCGTTTTATAGAGCTCAAAATCAGTGAGGTAGGTTCTTTCGTATTTTGGTTTTTTATTAAAATAGCTCCAAATAGTTTGCCAGGCATTAATAATTGCTGAGGGATTAGGCCCGATTGCTTCAAAAACAAGATAGTTGCCCGCGTTTATAGTGACTCTATCCAAGTGCTTAGCTTTGGATTCACTCGCAATTTCTATCCCCGCAGTGACTGTATAGTACCCTGATGAGTCGGACCCATAGTGGTGGTATACGCCATAAACTGGGCTATCGTGTTGTGCTCTGATTTTTGAGTGAAGAAATTGCTCCCATAGATGAGGCAGTCGCGCAGTTTGAGGATTAAACTCCTCTTCATTTTTTGTTCTTACACTCATTCCAGCTACTGTAAATTCTTGAATCTGGGTCAATTGGGGTATAATAACAGTCATATAAGGCTCCAAAGTAGAAGTTTTTAATTAATATAAGCCTGCATGGCATTGGCAATGATGTGTTTATCCGATTCACTGATTTTTAATAGGCCAAAACGAAATGGGTATCCCCAATTCTTGGTATTTTTTGTTAATTCGAGCGGTTCAATAAGCGTGTGTATCGAAACATCAATTCTTTTATTGGCCCAAAGTACATTGCGTCGAAATGGATGAAAACCATTACCCATATCCACTTGATAGGGCTCACCTGGTAAAACGATTCCAATTGCCGTAAATGCTTGCAGTTTTTCAATGCCTTTAAAGTGCAGCGTCGGCGAGTAATAAATGATGCAATCGTCCGCTTTTATTCTCTTTAGAGGTGCAAGTTTACCGTGACAAACTTGCATAAAGCCTCCTTCCACTCCAATTTGCACGTGGGACGCGCAGGCGACAGCCAGCCAGTTTTGGTTCATGATCCGTTCTTTGAAAAAAAGCGAATTCGATGACCATCTGGATCGCAGGTTACAAACGTATAACCAAAATCCATCGGTGTTGGTTCTTGTATCATTTTAAAATTCTTAGTTTGATAAGTTTTAAAAAGTTCATCAACGGCTTGCTCATCGGGAACCAAAATTGCGAGTTCGCTACCGCCACCCAATGCAGTTGGTGCAGGTAACGCGGAATTTTGAGACCATAATCCCAATCGCAAACCCGATTTTAATAGAAACATGGTGTAATCAGGCTCAGTGTGGATAGGCTGAGCATTGAGCAATTCCGAGTAAAAATGAGTACTTTTTTCTATATTGCTCGCATAAAATAAAACTAAATTGGGGTCGAATGTCATGATTTTTCCTGTTTTTTATTTCGTTAAATTCATTGAAGAATATAAAACAGACTCATGACAGTTTTTGTCAGCATTATTCAATAGGATTGGGGAATGTTATGTAGGGTGCGCCACTTCTTTAAAAGGGATTGTCGGCGTTCGGAATATTTTTGTTCTTTAATGGATAATTGAATAATTCTATCGGTTCTGAAGTGACGGAAGTCCTGCCTTAGTTCACACCAACCCACCATGAGATGCACTTCATCAAAAAAGCCGAGCGCGATAGGCCAGAGTATTCGTGTCGAATGATTGTTTTGGAGATCTTGATATTCTAATTCGATTTTACGTTCTAAACGTATCGCTTTGCGAATGAGAATAAGATCACTATCTTTACTTTCGGCACATTTTCCTGGGGGAACTAAGAGTCCTGATGTTTCTAGTTGGTGTTTTAATTCAGTAGGAAGGACTGCTGAAATTTTTGCAAGTACATTTTGGGCCGCGATTTTAAGTTGAGTATCCGCTCGTTGTGCAACCCAACGTGATCCTAGCACCATTGCCTCAATTTCATCATC